>NZ_CAXSQB010000080.1:0-10443 GCF_964239415.1 Clostridium sp. ATCC BAA-442
CGGCCGCCGCAGGCGGCCAGAGACAGGGACATGGCTCCGGCCAGGGTGAGCGCAGCCAGTTTCTTGAACTTCATGCTTGTTTCCTCCTTAATATTGAGATCCGTTTCCTTTATGATCCAACGGCACACCGTGCCGTAGAATCCCGCTCAATGAGGGTGTGGGGGAGGTAGACCGCCCGCCCCCGGGGCCCGCCCTGAATCTGGGTGAGCAGAAGCTCCCCCGCCGCACGGCCCAGCTCGTAGCAGGGCTGGCGCACGGTGGTCAGCCGCGGTCGGCTCATCACGGCGTACTCCACGTCGTCAAACCCCACCACCGACAAGTCCTCCGGCACCCGGAGGCCCAGCGCCCGGGCGGCCTCGATGGCGCCCAGGGCCAACACGTCGGAGATGCAGAACAGGGCCGTGGGGCGCTCCGGCCGGGCCAGCAGCCGCCGGGCGGCCTCCACGCCGGAGGAAAAGCTGTAATCCCGTCCGGCAAAGGTCTGGTCGTCCTCCCGTGGGGGGATGTTCAGAACGCGCAGCCCGTCCAGATAGCCCTGCCGGCGGGCGATGGTGGACATGAAGTCGTTGTCCGCGCCGATGAACCCGATGCGCCGGTGGCCCAGCCCGGCCAGGGTGAGCACCACCTCCCGGGCGGCGGCCAGATTGTCCACCGACACATGGCTCACCGCCTGGTTGTCGCAGTATTCGCTGCACTGTACCAGGTGGTAGTGGCGGGCCATGCCGGTCACATGGGGGTCGTCCCGGGCCGGCTCCATCAGAATGGCGCCGTCGGCCCGGCCGTCCTTCAAAAATTCCAGGTAAAGCGCCCGGCGCCCCGCCTCGGCATTGGTGATGCACAGCATGCCGCTGTAGCCGTCCTCGTGGAGCCGGTCCTCCGTCCCGGCGATGATGGGGGCGTAGTAGGGGTTGCTTACGTTTGGTACGATGACCAGCACCACCCGGCTCTCGCCCCGCCGGAGGCTCCGGCCCCACACGTTGGGCTGGTAGCCCAGCCGCTCAATGGCCTCCTGCACCCGCGCCTGGGTCTCATGGGACACCGAGGGACTGCCGTTGACCACTCTGGAAACAGTAGCGACAGAGACGCCCGCGGTTTTGGCGACCTCCGAAATCGTTGGGGCACGCATCCTGTTTCACCTCTGATGTAATCGTTTACATTTGACGAGGTGAGTATAACATTTTGACCAAATACAGTCAAGACACTTTGCGGACTTTTTGTGATATTCCTTAAAATTGTAAATAATATACAAAATTTGAGTCACTTTTTTGACTTGCAGAGCGGGAGGACTCCTGTTGAGCGGGACGGTCTGGCAGGTGGGAGAAGAGGCTATGCACCCCGGAGCGGAGGGGAGAAAAGTAGTAATTTTTTTTGTGCACTTTGAGAAAGAAATTTTGTATATAGAATAAATAAAACAAAAGGGCGTCCCTCATATCGCATATGATTTCCATATTTGAAATGTTGCGAAAAAAGCTGATTTTTGGAAAATATTGACCAACTTTTACGCCTTGAAATGGCGAAAAAAAGGAGTTAATATACAAACGAAAATCAAATATAAATTAGTTTTTCTATATATAGAATGTTTGGGAGATCGCTATGCATCACAAAAAAGAATTGCAGGAATTGATGCGGACCTACAGCTCCATGAAGGCCCTGCAGCTCCTGGTGGCGCTGGCCGACTGCGAGGGGGAGATTTCGCTGGCCCAGCTCTCCGCTGCCACGGGGATTCCGCCCAGCTCCACCCACCGGATTCTCCAGGAGATGCAGCACTGCGGGTTTGTCATCAAGGATGAGGTAAAAAAGTGCTACCGGGCAGGATTTGAGGCGCGCCTGCTGGCCATACAGCTCCAAAAGACAAACTTTCTCTATGAGGCCGCCAGAGGAGAGATGGCCTATCTGAACGATCTGAGCCTGGAGACCATCCACCTCATCGGGGAGGAGGATATGGAGGCCATCTATCTGGCAAAGCTGGGGGCAAAGAGCTCCGTAGGGCTTCACTCGGCGGTGGGCAAACGGATTCCGCTCCACTGTACAGGGGGTGGGAAGGCGATCCTGGCGTGGAAATCCGAGAGCTGGCTGGAGAACTACCTGGCCCATGTGAAACGGGAGCGCTTCACCGGCAAGACCCTGACCGACGCGGAGGATCTGCGGCGGGAGCTGGAGGTGATCCGGATTCAGGGCTACGCAGTGGATAACCACGAGCACCATACGGACGTGGTGTGCATCGCGGCGCCGGTGTTTGATGTGGATAACCAGGTGCTGGCGGCCATCGGAATTGCCGCGCCGGACTATCGCTTCTCCTTGGAAAAGGCGCTGTCCTACTCTGGGGAAATATTGCGGTGTGCGGCCCGCATTACAGAGAAGCTGGGCTGGCACTATCCCATTCGGGTATCGAAAAAGAGAGATGAGGGAGGCAGATTTGCATGAGTGAACCGATGGATCTGATTTATAAGGACCCAAAGTACCCAAGCTCCAAGGTAGTGAACGGCCTGAGCATGGCGGGCCCCCGGGCCCATCTGCGGGGCATGGGTCTGGTCAACGAGGAGTTGGCCAAGCCGTTTATCGGCGTCATCAATACCTATAACGAGATGCATCCCGGGCACATCCACCTCAACCGCATCGGCCAGTTGGTCAAGGACGGCGTGCGGGAGGCGGGAGGCGTCCCCTTTGAGGTGAACACCATCTCCCTCTGCGACGGCTTTTCCCAGGGCCATGTGGGAATGTGCAGCGTGCTGCCCAGCCGCGAGGTGATCGCCGACTCCATCGAGGTCTATGCCGGCGGCCACCAGTTGGACGGCCTGGTGCTCATCGGCGGCTGCGATAAGATTGTGCCGGCCATGATTATGGCGGCACTGCGCATCAACCTCCCCACCGTGCTCGTCACCGGCGGCCCCATGATGCCGGCCGTATACAAGGGGAAGCAGTACGGCACCTATGAGCTGAAGGAGATGGCGGGAAAGCTGACCCGCGGAGAGATCTCCAGGGAGGAGTATGAGTACATGGAGGGGCTGATGTCCCCTACCCCCGGCTCCTGCGCTATGATGGGAACGGCCAATACCATGTCCATCATCGCGGAGGCCATGGGCCTGACGATGCCGGGCAGCGCCTGCGCCCACGCGGTCAGCGGCAAGAAGAACCGGGTGGCCAAGGAGAGCGGCATGGCGGTGGTTCGCCTGGTGGAGGAAGACATCCGGCCCCGGGACATCGTCACCCAGGAGATGCTGGAGCTGGCGGTCCGGGTGGGACTGAGCGTGGGCGGCTCCACCAACATGACGCTGCACATGCCGGCCATCGCCCACGAGGCAAAGCTGCACATGTCTCTGGAGGAGATCGGCCGTCTGTCGGCGGAGACACCCTATCTGGCCAAAATCAAGCCCTCCGGCAGCCATACGATGCTCGATCTGGATCAGGCCGGCGGCGTGGGCGCCGTGATGCGCGAGCTGGACGGACTCATCAACCTGGATCAGATGACCGTTAACGGAAAAACCCACCGCCAGAATGTGGAGCGGGTGGTTGAACACAACCCGGAGGTGATCCGCCCCGTGTCCGACGCCTACAGCGACCACGGCTCCATCACGGTACTCAAGGGCAATCTGGCCCCCGACGGCGCAGTGATCAAGCAGTCGGCCGTGGCGGCCGCCATGCGCAGGCACAGCGGTCCTGCCCGCTGCTTTGAGTGTGAGGAGGATGCCGTCAAGGCCATCTACGGCGGCGTGGTACAGCATGGCGAAGTGCTGGTGATCCGGAACGAAGGCCCCCAGGGCGGCCCCGGCATGCGGGAGATGCTGACCGCCACCGCGGCACTGGTGGGCATGGGCTTTTCTGAGTCGGTGGCGCTGGTGACCGACGGCCGCTTCTCCGGCGCGACCCGCGGCCCCTGCATCGGCCACGTCTCCCCGGAGACCTCCCGCCGCGGCCCCATCGCCATTGTGCAAGACGGCGACCGCATTGACATCGACATCGATGCCGGGACCCTGCACGTGGACCTCTCCGACGGGGAGATCGCCCGGCGGCTGGCCGAGCTGCCGCCCTACCAGCCCAAGGTTACTGAGGGCTATCTGGCCCGCTACGCCCGCAATGTGGAGCCGGCGGCCAGAGGCGCTATTTTGGACTGACAAAGCGTCAGTCAGGAAAGGAGAGGGACTCCATGTCCAAAATGTGCAGTCTGCGCGGTATTTCCGCCCCCCAATTGACCCCCTTTCGGGAGGACGGGAGCATCAACTACGGGGAATACACGCGGCTGACCCAATTTATTACGGATGCAGGAGTACACGGCGTCTTCGTCTGCGGCACCACCGGAGAGTTTGTCAATCTGACGTTGGAGGAGCGGAAAAGGCTCCTGACGGCGGCGGTGGAGGGAGCGGGGCCGGAGAGCTGTATTCTGTTCAACACCACGGCCATGAATCTGGCGGACATGAAGGAGCTGTTTGACTGGGCCAGGCATGAGGGCGCCCACGCGGCGTCGGTCACCGCGCCCTATTACCACAGCTATGACGCCGAGACTCTGACCGCTTACTTCCGCAAGGCCGCGGAGCTGGCGGAGGGGATGCCCCTGTATCTGTATAACATGCCGGGGATGACCCATAACCCCATCACGCCCAAGGTGGTACAGGAGGTGTGCGACACCTGCCCCAACGTGGCGGGCCTGAAGGACAGCAGCATGGATTTCCTGACGTTTCAGGAGTACCAGTGCCTGGAACTTCCGGAGGGCTTCGAGCTGATTACCGGAAACGATGCCCAGGTGCTCCCCGTCCTACAGTCCGGAGGAGACGGCGCGATTATCGCCATGGCCAGCGTGTTTCCAAAGCAGTGCCAGCAGCTCTGGGATTGCTACTATGCCGGTGAGCTGGAGCAGGCCCGTCGGATACAGCGGATGCTTCTGAAGCTGCGCGGGCTGGTGCGGAGCGTTATGCCCGTCATGGCCCACAAAAAGATGCTGGAGCTGCAGGGCTTCCACATGGGGCCGGCCCGGTTCCCCTTCCGTGATCTGAGCGGGGAGGAGAGCCGGACAATTGAGGAGGGCCTGGAAAAGCTTCTGGGCCACGTGGGATGACGGCCTTCGGCTTCCGCTGGTACGGGCCCGAGGACGCAGTCACGCTGGAACATATCCGCCAGATCCCGCCGGTGACGGAGCTTGTCACCTCGCTCTATCACATCCCGGCCGGAGCGCTGTGGCCGGAGGAGGACATCGCGGCCCGGGCCGCCCAGTCCGCGGCGGCAGGCCTGCACTTCTCGGTGGCGGAGGGACTGCCGGTTCATGAGTCCATCAAACTGGGCGGCCCGGAGCGGGAGCGGTACATCGGACAGTTCGTGGAAAACCTGGAGCGGCTGGCTCGCCATGGGGTGCATACCGTCTGCTATAACTTCATGCCCCTGTTCGGCTGGATTCGTACAGAGCTGGAGCAGCCCCTGCCGGACGGCTCCGCCACCCTGGCCTTTCACCAGGCTGCGCTGGAGCGCATGAACCCGGAGCGGGATGTCTGGACGCTGCCCGGCTGGAACTTTTCCACCCGGCAGGGGGAAATCCGGACGCTGCTGGGCCAGTACCGGGCCTTGGGAGAGGCGGGGCTGTGGAACAACCTGCGCTATTTCCTACAGGCTGTGGCCCCAGAGGCGGAGCGGCTGGGAATACGCCTGGCCATCCACCCGGACGACCCGCCTCTTCCGGTATTTGGTCTGCCCCGGGTGGTATCCACGCTGGAGGATCTGCTCCGCCTGACCGGCGCGGTGGATCTGCCATCCAACGGTGTGACGCTGTGCACCGGCTCCCTGGGCAGCAGCAGGGCCAACGATGTGGTCAAGATTGCAGACCGCCTCTGTGCGGAGGGCAAAATTCCCTTTGTCCACGGGCGGAATGTCCGCTGGGAGGGGGAGGAGGACTTCTGTGAGAGCGGACATCTGACCGCCTCGGGAAGCCTGAATATGGCGGCCATTCTGGCGGCCCTGCACCGGAGGGGCTTTGACGGCGTGATACGCGCCGACCACGGCCGGATGGTGTGGGGCGAGCGGGGCCGCCCTGGTTACGGCCTCTACGACCGGGCGATGGGTGTATGCTATCTGGCCGGCCTGTGGGAAGCGCTCTGTTATTCCTGTTAACCCGCCGCCTGTGCGGCAAAAATCATAAGAAGAAAAGAGGTATTCCTATGAAAAACCTGAAGAAAGTCCTTGCACTGTCCCTGTCCCTGTCGCTGGCGCTGCCTCTGGCGGCCTGCGGAGATCAGGGCGAAACCGGAAAGGGAGGCGGCAGCACCGGCAGCTATCCAAGCAGCACTATCACGGTGGTATGCCCCTGGGATGCTGGCGGAACCTCCGACGGCCTGTGCCGCATTGTCTCCGAGATCGGCGCCCGCGACGAGTACTTCGGCGTCAATATGGTGGTGCAGAACAGCGGCGGCGCGGGCGGCACCGTGGCTACCACGGAGTTCAAGAACGCAGCCCCCGACGGCTACACCCTCTGTCAGGAGGCCATCGGCGTGTTTACCCTTCAGCCCTTCGTCCGCGAGGTCAGTTACACCATTGACGACTTTATCCCTGTGGCGGCCCTGTCCAATGAGCCCATCATTATGATTGCGGGCAAGGACTCCGGTATCACCAGCGTTGACGATTTGCTGGAGATGGACTCCGTGACCTACGGCTTCTCCGGCAGCGGCAGCCTGATGGAGCTGTCCCAGAAGCAGTTCTTCGGCATGGCCGGCGTGGAGGCAACCGGCATCTCCTATGACGGCAGCTCTCCCACCATTGCGGCCCTGCTGGGCGGCCACATTGACGTCTGCACCGGACATCCCGGCGAGGTCATGCAGTATGTGGAGTCCGGTGACGCCGTGGCCATCGGCATCTTCAACGACGAGCGGGACCCACGTGAGAACCTGAAGGATATCCCCACCTTCAAGGAAATGGGCTATGACGTGACGATGAGCGTCTGGAAGTTCCTGATGCTGCCCGCCGGTACCCCCGAGGACGTGGTAACCAAGGTGACCGAGACCCTGACTGCCATCACCGGAACCGACGAGTACAAGGAGTTCTGCGACGCCAACCAGCTCCTGCCCCTGACCATGACTACCGAGGAGATGGTGGAACGTATTAACGAGGAGGCGGCCGTGAACCAGGAGCTGCTGGCCGGCTGATCCCTCTGCCAAACACATAGCAAGCGCTCTCCGGGCCATGGACCCTCGGCGGCCCGCGGCCCGGAGAACAATACCTTAACAAAGGAGGGAGCTTATGAGTCAATACAAAAAGGATATGATTGCTTCCTTTTTCTTTCTGATACTGGGAGCGCTGGTATTGATCTCGGTTCCGCTGACCATTCAAGATCCGGGCGTGTCCGTCATGGGCCCGCGCGTATTCCCCTATTTTATCGGGGCCTGCATGGTGATTCTCAGCCTGGCGCTGATGCTCACCACCATTGTGAAGCACCGCAAGGCGGGCGGCGCCGACAGCACGGGAACCTTTGCCTCCGAGGAGGAGAGAAAGCGGGCCCTGCGGGACGAGCTGCGGGCGCTTCTGCTGGCCGCTGTGATTCTGGTCTATGCGGCACTGTTTCAGATTCTGGGGTATTTTATCTCCACGCTTCTGGCAGCCACCGTTATTCTGCTTATTTTCCGCGTGAAAAAGATCTGGGCCTACCCGGTGGTCTATGCCGCGGCGGTAGCCATCTGGGCGGGATTTACCTTCCTGCTCTCCGTGAGACTGCCTTAAGAGGAGGAGAGGAGCATGATTGAATCCGTTTTGAGCAGCCTTTTTACCCTGGAGAACCTGCTCTGGATCAACGTCGGCCTGGCCGGCGGAATTATGGTTGGCGCGCTGCCCGGCCTGACTGGCACCATGGCCATGGCGCTGCTGCTGCCGCTTACATACGGCCTGGCGTCCATCCCGGGGGTTATGCTGCTGCTGGGCGTCTACTGCGGCAGTATCTACGGCGGTTCCATCACCGCCATCCTGATCAACACGCCGGGCACGCCGGCCTCGGCTGCCACCTCGCTGGACGGCTACCCGATAGCTCAGAAGGGGCACGGGCTGAAAGCGCTCCATGTGGCGCTGTCTGCCTCCACCATCGGCGGCCTGTTCAGCTGTGCGGTTCTGCTGTTTGCCGCGCCGCCCATTGCCAGCTTTGCGCTGAAGTTCGGCCCGGCCGAGTATTTCGCCCTGGCTCTCTTTGGACTGACGATTATTGCCAGCGTGGGCGGAAAGTCCCAGATCAAGGGGCTGCTGATGGGCTTTGTAGGGCTGCTGATCTCCTGCATCGGCATCGATCCCATGGATGGCGTCAGCCGCTTCACCTTCGGTATCAATCGCATGGAGGGCGGTATTGATACCATTCCCGTGCTCATCGGCCTGTTCGCCATCACGGAGATCATGGCCAAGGCCCGGGACATGAACAAGGCCACCGGAACGGCGGTCAAGGTGGAAAAGGAGAAGACCCGCTTCCGCGACGTACTGAAATACAAGATGGTGCTGCTCAAGTCCAGCATTCTGGGCGTGTTTATCGGCGCGGTGCCCGGCACCGGCGCGGCCATCTCCTCTTTCTTGGCGTACAATGAGGCCAAGCGGACCTCCAAGCATCCCGAGGAATACGGGCACGGTTCCGAGGAGGCGGTTGTGGCCTCCGAGTCGGCCAACAACGCCGTTACAGGTGCCACCCTGATCCCCCTGCTGACCCTGGGCATTCCCGGCGACACCAACACGGCCGTGCTTCTGGGCGCTCTTACCATGCAGGGTATCGCCGCCGGCCCCCAACTGTTCACCCAGCACGGGGAGTGGGTCTACACCATTATGCTGGGCCTGATCGCCGTCAATATCTTTATGTACCTCCAGGGCCGGGTATTCATCCGGGGCTTCGTCAACATCACCCGCGTCCCCACCAGCACCCTGGTCCCCATTCTGGTCATGCTGTGCGTGATTGGCGCCTATGCCATCGACTACTCCGTGTTCAACGCCATCTTTATGGTGGGCGTGGGTATCTTCGGCTACTTCATGACCAAGCTGGACATGCCCATGACGCCCATGGTCATCGGCCTGGTGCTGGGCAAGCTGTGCGAATCCAACCTGCGCCGTGCGCTCATCGTGTCCAAGGGAAGCTGGGCGACGTTCTTTACCTCCCCCATCAGCCTGTTCTTTATTCTTCTGTCGCTGTTTATGTTGTTCTTCCCCTATATTAAGAAGAAGCTGGCGGCCCGCAGGGCTGCGGCTTGATCAGAGGCGTACATATGAGAAATGGGAATTTGATTCAGCTCTGTTCAGGAAGATACTATCAAGGCAGCGGCGTCCTCTCTCATCTGGGAGGGGACGCCGTACTGCTGGGGCGGCGCGCGCTGGTGGTGGCGGATGCCGCCGTGTGGCCCAAGGTGGAGGCACGTGTGCTCCGCAGCCTGGAGCAAAGCGGTGTGGATACAAAGATCTGGCTCTTTTCCGGCCACTGCTGCCCCGGCAATGTTCGAAGTGCGGCCCAGGCCGGACAGGCATACGGGGCGGAGCTGGTGGTGGGCGTGGGCGGCGGCCGCGCGCTGGATACGGCTAAAATAGCGGCTGACCATATGGGGGTGCGGGCGATCACCGTCCCCACCTCTGCGGCTACCTGCGCCGCCTCAGCGTGGCTGGCGGTAGAGTACACCGACGAGGGCGCGTTCGTGGGGAACAACTGGACCCGGTACCCGCCCTTTGCCGTGATAGCCGAGCTGGACTTTATCGTCAGGGACTGTCCGGCCCGTCTCTGCGCGGCAGGCATAGTGGATGCCATGGCGAAATACCCGGAGATCAGCTACAACATTCAATTCTCCAATCAGTGGGAAAAGAACCTCTTCTCCCAGAGCGCCCAGCTCCTGTCTGAAAACACCTACCGGCTCTTGCTGGAGCATGGGTGTGAGACAATTGAGCAGCTTCGGGCCGGAAAGATCACACCGGCGCTGGAGGACTGTGTCTGCGCGGCCCTCCAGGTGACAGGGGTGATTTCCGCCATGGCCTGCGGCGGCAAGCAGGCCGCCGTGAGCCACACCCTCTACAGCTACTTCTGCTGTGTGCACCCGGAACTGGCCGCCGGATTCCTCCACGGGGAGCTGGTGGGCAGTACGCTGGTCTACCAACTGGCGGTAAACGGGGCCCCAAAGGAAGCGCAGGAGGCGCTGAACCGGGTGCTGCGGGCGCTGGGTATGCCCACCTGTCTGGAGGAGCTGGGCCTGAAGGAGACTCCGGAGGAAGCCGACCGGATTTTCGCCTTCCTGGCGGAACGCATGCCGGTGGAGACGCCGAAAGAACTCCAGCGCCTGCGTGGGGAGAGCGATGTTTTGTTCCACGGCCTGCGGGACAGCGCCGGGAAACTGCAAACGAAAAGAGGAGAAGCCCATGAAACTGGAATTTGAGTACGGGCAGGGCCTGGTGGGCGCGGAGCTGCCCGACAGCACGGACATCTTCATCCCCGGGGAGACGGTAGCGGATCCGCCCTGTCTGCCCCAG
>NZ_CAXSQB010000081.1:0-9983 GCF_964239415.1 Clostridium sp. ATCC BAA-442
CCCCCCCCCCCCCCCCCCCCCCCCCCCCCCCCCCCCCCCCCCCCCCCCCCCCCCCCCCCCGCTCCCGTCAATCGGTGCGGTGGTTGAGTTCGCCCCACAGCTTCTTGGACTGCTCCATGCAGAAGGCATTGATTTTGCCCCGCCGTGCGGGGGCCCCGAGCGATTTGATCTGCCCGGGGCGAGTGAATCGCCCCGGACATCAAGGTTTTGCCGGTGGCAAAACGCTTGGTGAGGACAAAATCAATGCGGGACTGTTAATAAGTTCTGTGGTTGAGTTCGCCCCACAGCTTCTTGGACTGCTCCATGCAAAAAGCATTGATTTTGTCCTCGTCAATCCCCACGAACTCCCGATCCTTATAGAGCACCTTGCCGTTGATGATGGTGGTGCGGCAGTTCTTGCCCTCCATGCCGAAGAGCATGTGCCCGTCCACGTTCTCGTGGGAGAAGGGGGTGAAGGGCTTGTAATCCATGATGATCACGTCGGCGGCCGCGCCGGGCTTGAGCACGCCCAGGGGCTTTTTGAAGTACCGGGCGCAGATTTTGGCGTTGTTTTCAAAGAGCATCCCGGTGGCCTCCCGCCAGCCCACGTTGGGCAGGCAGGCGTTGTGCCGCTGCATGGGCAGGAGCACCTTCAGGCTCTCCAGCATGTCGTGGGTGTAGGCGTCGGTGCCCAGGCCGATGAGGATGCCCTTCTGGAACAGCTGGAGCACCGGCGAGCAGCCCACCGCGTTGCCCATGTTGGACTCCGGGTTGTGGCACACCATGGTGCCCGTCTCCTTGAGAATGTCCATCTCGGCGGGGGAGATGTGGATGCAGTGGCCCAGCATGGTCTTCTCCCCCAGCACGCCGTTGTAGAGCAGGCGGTTCACCGGGCGGCAGCCGTAGTTCCGGAGGGAGTCGTACACGTCGTTCATGCCCTCGGCTACGTGGATGTGGAAGCCGGTCATGCCGTCGTTGGCCTTGACCATCTGCTCGAAGGTCTTGTCGGAGATGGTGAACAGGGCGTGGCCGCCGAACATGGCCTTGATCATGTCGTCGTCCTGCTCCTTCGCCCACCGGGCGAAGTCGGCGTTCTCGCGGATGGCCTGGCCGCACTTCTCCGCGCCGTCCCGCTCGCTGACCTCATAGCAGAGGTTGGCCCGGATGCCCAGCTCCTGACAAACATCCTTGATGGCGAAGAGGGAGCCGGGGATTTCGCAGAAAGAAGCGTGGTGGTCGAAGATGGTGGTCACGCCGTCCCGGATGCAGTCCAGCACCGTGGCGTAGGCGCAGGCCCGGGTGCCGTCCAGGGTCAGATGCCGGTCGATGTACCACCATTGGCCGTCCAGCACCTCCAGAAAGTTGGTGGGGTTGAACCCGCCGATGGCCAGGCCCCGGGCCAGGCCCGAGTAGATGTGGGTGTGGACGTTGATGAGGCCGGGCATGATGACACCCCCCCGGGCGTCCACAAACTCGGCGTTGGGGTATTTGGCCCTCAGCTCAGACAGGGCCCCCACCTCCTTGATGACTTCGCCGTCCAGCGCCACCGCGCCGTCCTCCGCATAGGGGAAGGCCTCGTCCCGGGTAATCAGTCTTCCGTTTCCAACCAGCAGCATGCGTCATTCCTCCTTTGGATTTCAACCAACAAAAAAGTGCCCATTCCCTATGAATGGACACTCGACTCTGTGACGGCGGTGCGCCAGCACCGAAACCGAATCCCATGTCCATTCAGCCCGTGCGCGAGAGCACTCCGTTGCAGCCACAACCAATCTTCAAATTGTTTGTATAGTATATACAGTTTAATTGGCCTTACATTTGAATTTTAGCACAAAAGCGCCCAAGATGCAAGAGGGTTTGTTGGAAAAACTAAAAAATTTTTAGGCTTTATAATTTTTGTTGAAAAAATACCTGGAAGTGGTATAATATCAACAAAAGCGCCGGCAAAGGAGAGAAAACAGTATGCCAGAAGCGTCCACGCTGCAATTTTTATTTCAGCTTGCCAAGGGGATTGCCAGCCAGTTCGGCCCCAACTGCGAGGTGGTGGTGCACGACCTGGATTCCAACGACCCGGAGAGCTCCATCGTGGCCATTGAGAACGGCCAGGTCACCGGCCGCAAGGTGGGGGACGGCCCTTCACACGTGGTGCTGGAGACCCTGCGGGGCGACCGGGAGAAGCTTCAGGACCACCTGTGCTACCTGACCAAGACGAAGGACGGAAAGATCCTCAAGTCCACCACCATCTACATCCGCAACGACGACGGGACCCCCATCGGCATCTTCGGAATCAACTACGACATCACCCTCATGCTGGCCATGGAGAACATGCTCCGCCAGTTCACCGCCACGGAGAAGGAGTCCCGGGAGCCGGAGGCCATCTCCCGCAACGTGTCCGACCTGCTGGACGAGCTCATCGAGCAGAGCGTCAAGCTGGTGGGCAAGCCGGTGGCGCTGATGCACAAGGAGGACAAGGTGAAGGCGATCCAGTTTCTCAACGAGACAGGGGCCTTTCTCATCACCAAGAGCGGCGACAAGGTGTGCAAGTACTTCGGCATCTCCAAGTACACCCTCTACAGCTACATCGACGAGTCGAAGGAATAAATTCCGTGCCCGGCTTCCTCTGGAAGCCGGGCGCGGTTGTCAATCAGCCGTTCGCGGAGGGCTCCTTGGGCAGGATCAGGTTGAGCAGGATGGCCATGAGGGCGGCCACCACCACGGAGGAGGAGCCGAACACGGTGTTGACCCAGGCGGGGAAGCCCTCGCCGGCCAGGCAGCCGGACACCTGGGTGATCCCCACGCCCAGAGCCACCGACAGGCCCACCACGGAGCTCTTGCGGGGGGTGAAGCCCCCCTCGGTGATCATACGGATGCCGGTCATGGTGATGGTGGCGAACACCGAGATGGTGGCGCCGCCAATGACGCACTGGGGGATGGTGGTCAGCAGGGAGGCGAACTTGGGTACCAGCCCGGCCACCAGCAGAATGAGGGCCGCCAGGGCGAAGACCGCCCGGTTGATGACCCGGTTGACGGTGACGATGCCCACGTTCTGGCTGTAGGTGGCGGCGGGCAGGCCGCCGAAGAAGGCGCCCAGGATGCTCATGACGCCCTGGCCCACAATGCCGCCGGAGAGCTCCTTGTCGGTGGGCATGCGGTCCATGCCGCCCATGGTGGTGGAGGAGAGGTCGCCGATGGTCTGTACCGCATTGACCACGTAGACGATGCCCAGGGACACACAGGCGGCGGGGACGAACTGGATGTCAAAGGGCATGGGCCTGGGCAGAGCGACCCAGGCCGCGCTGCCCACCCCGGACAGATCCACGATGCCCAGGAAATAGGCAATGACATAGCCTGCCAGTATGCCGATGAGGATGGAGGCCAGCTTGGTGATGCCCTTGGTGAAGTGGTTGAGGAAGACCACCACAGCCAGGGTGATAAGGGCCACCGCCCAGCTCTTGGCGCTGCCGAACCACTCTGAGCCTGCACCGCCGGCCATGTACTTTACAGCGGTGGGATAGAGGGACAGGCCGATGGTGAAGATCACCGTGCCGGTGACCAGGGGAGGGAACAGGGGGCGGATCCACTTGACCAGCACCCCGAAGACGATGGCAACGATGCCTCCCACGATCTCCGCGCCCAGTATGGTGGGCAGGCCGAATTCGCCGCCAATGGCCTGGAGCGTGGGGATGTAGGCGAAGCTGATGCCCATGATGACGGGCAGGCCGGAGCCGATGCGGTGGAAGATGGGAAAGAGCTGGAGCAGGGTGGCCAGGGCGGTCAGGATCAGAGAGACCTGGATCATCAGGGTCTTGTCCGCGCTGCTCAGACCGCAGGTGTCCGCAACCAGGATGGCCGGGGTAATGACGCCGACTACGGCGGCGACCACGTGCTGGAGTCCCAACGGGAGAAGCTGTCCGGGCTGCGGGATGCCGCGCCATTGGAAAACGGCATCCTTGCTGGTGGTGTCGGGGTGACTCATTCCAATCGCCTCACAAAAATTTTTTGAAGTACAAATGCATTTTTAGCACATTCAAACTATATCCCATTTTTAGGCTGGATGCAAGTGGAATTTCTTTGACGGAATGGAAAAAAACCAGACTGCTTTTTGTGAAAGATGCTTAAAGCAGCCGCTGCGGACAGGTAAAAAAAGAACGGATTTCCCAGGCGCTTTTGCGCCTGGGAAATCCCTCTTCGATGCAGGGCGGGGCTTACTTGACAGCAATGGCCTCAATCTCGCACAGGGCGCCCTTGGGCAGATCCTTCACCGCCACGCAGGAGCGGGCGGGCTTGGAGGTGAAGTACTTGGCGTACACCTCGTTGAAGGCGGCGAAGTCGGCGATATCGGCCAGGAAGCAGGTGGTCTTGACCACCTTGTCGAAGCCGGAGCCGGCGGCCTCCAGAATGGCGCCCACGTTCCTACAGCTCCACTCGGCCTGGGCGGCGATGCCCTCGGGCATGGTGCCGTCGGCAGGATTTACCGGAAGCTGGCCGGAGGTGATGACAAGGCCGTTGGTCTCGTAGGCCTGGGAGTAGGGGCCGATGGCGCCGGGGGCGTTCTTGGTGTCGACAATAAGCATGAAAGAGTCCTCCTATCAGTTTAAAATGATCCTCTTCCTATTATAGAGGCGGGAAAAAATAAATCAAGGGCCACTGAACAAAATTTTGGAAAGAAAACCGTCAGAGTCGCTTCACAAAAGTGTAAGGCGGGATTTAGTTTTTTTTAAGATCCCTTTGATAACCTTTTCTCAGAATCAAAGGAGGTCTGAACATGGAGCCAATTCTGAGTGTGGAGCATCTGCGCCGGGACTACGGCGGACGGGGAAGCGTCACCCACGCGGTGGACGACGTAAGCTTTTCCGTGGAGCGGGGGGAGTTTGTGGGGATCATGGGTGCCTCGGGAAGCGGAAAGAGCACCCTGCTCAACTGCATCGCCACAATTGATACCCCCACAGCAGGGCATATCCGGGTGGAGGGGCAGGATGTGACGGCGCTGAAGGGCCGCTCCCTCTCCCGGTTCCGGCGGGAGCGGCTGGGCTTCGTGTTTCAGGACTGCAACCTGCTGGACACCCTCACCGCCTTCGAGAACATTGCTCTGGCCCTTACCATCCGGGGGACTCCGGCGGGGGAGATCGAGGGGCGGGTCAAGGAGACGGCGGAGCTGCTCGGCATCACCGACTGCCTGAACAAATACCCCTACCAGATGTCCGGCGGACAGCGCCAGCGGACGGCGGCGGCCCGGGCCATCATCACAGACCCCGCCCTGGTGCTGGCCGACGAGCCCACCGGCGCCCTGGACTCCCGCTCCGCCAAGCTGCTGCTGGACCGGTTTGAGGCCCTCAACCGGGAAGGCCGGGCCACCATCCTAATGGTGACCCACGACGCCTTCACCGCAAGCTACTGCCGCCGCATTCTCTTTTTGCAGGACGGTGCGGTGCTCACCCAGCTTGAGCGGGGCGGGCAGAGCCGCCGGGCGTTTTTCCAGCAGATCATCGGCGTGGTGACCCGCCTGGGAGGTGATCAGAGCGATGTTCTCTAAGCTGGCCTTCAAAAATGTGGGGCGCAGCATGAAGGACTACGGAGTGTGGTTTCTCACCATCGCCTTCGGCGTGTGCCTGTTCTATGTGTTCAACTCCCTGGAAACCCAGGCGGTGTTCCAATACCTGGGCAGCGGTCCCCAGGCTCCCACGGCCCAGGCCATCCGGGAGCTCATCGGCATGCTCTCCGTCTTTGTGTGGGTGGTGCTGGCCTTTCTGATCCTCTATGCCTCCGGCTTCCTGATTCGCCGCCGGAAGGGAGAGCTGGGCACCTACCTGCTGCTGGGCATGGAGCGGGGGCAGGTGGCCCGCCTGCTCCTGCTGGAAACCCTGTGCATGGGGGTGCTGGCCCTGCTGGCAGGCCTGGGGCTGGGGGTGCTGGCGGCCTGGGGCCTGTCCGCCTTCACCGCCGGGCTCTTCGCCGTGCCCATGACGGAGTTCACTTTCTCCGTCTCCCTGGCGGCCATGGGGAAAACGGCCCTGGCCTTCTCCCTTATCTTCCTGCTGGTAATGCTCTGCCACGCCTTTGCCGTCTCCCGGTGCAGGCTCCTGGACCTGATGCAGGCCCGGCGGGTGAACCAGGAGCTCAAGGCCCAGAGCCTGGGGGTGTCGGTGGTTCTCTTTCTGGCGGGGGCGGGGCTGCTGGCCGTCGCCTACGCCATGCTCCTCACCCGGGGCCTGCTGCGGGTGGACGCGCTGTTTTGGGTGATGATCGGCCTGGGCAGTCTGGGCACCCTGCTCTTCTTTCGCTCCCTGTCCGGGTTCCTTCTGCGGGTATGCCAGAGCAGCAAGCGGCTCTACTACAGGAACCTCAATATGTTTGTCCTGCGGCAGTTCAACGCCCGCATCAACACCACCTACCGCTCCATGACGGTGATCTGCCTCATGCTCCTGCTGGCCATTGGCATCACCGCCAGCTCGGTAGGGCTCAACAACACGGTGGAGCAGATGACGGCCGAGCAGGCCCCCCAGGACGTGGAGCTGCTCTTCTACCCGGAGCAGGAGGGAGAGGTGGACCTCCCCGCCCTGCTGGCGGAGGGAGGCTTCGATCCGGAGGCAGAGTGCGCCTTCTCGCTGGCCGTTCCGGTGTATCGCACCGGGGAAGAACGGGCCATCACCCAATCCATGCACGACGCCATCGCGGGCCGCTGGGGCCAGGACGCGGCATACGCCTTCCGGGCGCACCACGGCCTGGACGTTCAGCCGGACGGCGCGGCCCAGGGAGCTCACATCGACGGCTGGTATTTCCTGGCCGACTATGCTGGGGACAAATATGCTGCGGAGGCGCGGTTTCAGGAGGCGCTGTCTACACTGGACACCCTGGGCGTCTACGGCTGCACCACCCGTATCGGGACCTGGATGGAGGTTATGGGCACCAAGGTGCTGGTGCTCTTCATCGGCCTGTACCTGGGGGTGGTGTTCCTGCTGGCCTCGGCGGCGGTGCTGGCCCTTCAGCAGCTCACCCAGGCGGCGGACAACGCCCCCCGCTACCAGCTCCTGGCCCGGCTGGGCGCGCCGGAGCGGATGCGGGCCCGGTCGGTGGATATCCAGGTATTCCTCTCCTTTTTCCTGCCCCTGGCCCTGGCGCTGGTCCACGCCGCCGTGGGCATGACGGCGGCCAACGCGGTGATCGCCGAGGTCGGGAAGGTGGACGCGGCGGCCTCCAGCGCCGTGGCCGCGGTTCTGCTGCTGGTCATCTACGGCGGCTATTTCCTGGCCACCTGCTGGGGCAGCCGCCGGATCGTGCGGAGCGGCTGAGAAATGCGAAAAAATGCTTGAAATCGGCGGGGAAATGTGCTACGATAAAATCCACGTTTGAAAGCGGCGCGGGATAACTGCGCCCATAGACCATAGCGTATGGACGAATGATGCCCCATCCGGGGCCGAAAGGACGATGCAGCGTGAATATCCCCCAGTTGATTCTGAGCATTGTGGACGTGGCGGCCGCGATTTTCCTGATCGCCGTGGTACTGCTCCAGTCCGGAAAGAGCGCGGGCCTGTCCGGTGCCATCGCCGGCGTGGCGGATACCTTTATGGCCAAGAACCGGGCCAAGACCTGGGACGCCAAGCTGGCCAAGCTGACCAAATGGGTGGCCATCGGCTTTGTGGTAATTACCTTTGTCATGTGCCTGCTCTAACAAGCACAAAAACCGCCCTCCCGTTCGGGAGGGCGGTTTTTGTATCTTTCGATGCCGGATGAGACAAAATTATGGTACAATAGCAGCAGACGCCGCGCCTGGGGGCGGCGGCACCCGGAGCATCCCGGCCGGAGGACCGGAGTGCGGAAGAAAGGGAACGATGATATGAAACAGGATAAGCAGGCCGGCGGGCTCGCCGGAATCTATCAGGCCACCAGCCGGGGCTTCGGCTTTCTGGTACCGGAGGACGGCGGGGGGCGGGAGGATGACTGGTTCATTCCGCCCCGGGCGGAGGGCGGCGCGTGGCACGGCGACCGGGTGCTGGCCCGGCCGGAGGACGAGGGAGGGGAGGAGGGCCGGCGGCGCACCGCCCGGATTACCGCCGTGGTGGAGCGGGCCAACAAGACGGTCACCGGCGTGCTGGTCCGGCACAACCGGGGGCTGTGGCTCCGGCCGGACAGTGACCGGCTGCCCGGCCCCATCCAGGTGCTCACCAAGCGGAAGGGGGTGCGGGCCGGGGACCGGGCCGCCGTGGCCATGACCAGCTTCGGAAGCGCCAAGCACCCGCCCATGGGTACCCTGCGGGAGGTGTTCGGCCCCGCCGGGGACCGGGAGAGCGCCGTGGCCGCCCTCCTGTACCAGTACGAGATCGACCGGGAATTCCCCGACGCCGTGATGCTCGAGGCCAAGGCCGCCCCCCAGTCGGTGGAGGAGAGCGCCGTCGCCGGGCGGCTGGACCTGCGGGACAGGGTGATGATCACCATTGACGGGGCCTCCTCCAAGGATCTGGACGACGCGGTGAGCCTGGAGCGGGACGGCCTGGGCCGCTGGGTGCTGGGGGTGCACATCGCCGACGTGAGCCACTACGTGCGCCCCGGCTCCGCCCTGGATCTGGAGGCCTGGGAGCGGGGGACCTCGGTGTACTTTGCCGACCAGGTGGTGCCCATGCTGCCCCGGGAGCTGTCCAACGGCATCTGTTCCCTCAACCCCCGGGTGGACCGGCTGGCCCTGTCCTGCGTCATGACCCTGACGCCGGAGGGGGAGGTGGTGGACCACACCATCGCCAAGAGCGTCATCCGCACCACGGAGCGGATGACCTATGAGGACTGCAACGCGCTGCTGGCCCACAGCGACCCCGCCCTGGCAGAGCGGTACGCCCGGATACTCCCCATGCTGGAGGACATGGCCGCGCTGTCCCGGGTGCTGGAGGGCCGCCGCAGGCGGCGGGGCGCCCTGGAGCTGGACACCCGGGAGAGCTATGTGGTGTGCGACGAGAGCGGCACGCCGGTGGACGTGGTGCTCCGCACGCCGGGGATCAGCGAGGGGCTCATCGAGTCCTTCATGCTGGCGGCCAACGAGTGCGTGGCCGAGCATCTGAACCGGCTGGACAAGCCCTGCGTCTACCGGGTTCACGAGAAGCCCTCCACGGACAAGGCGGAGACGCTGCGGGCCATGCTGGCCCCCCTGGGCTACGATTTGAAGGAGGCCGACGGCCCCTCCCTCCAGAAGCTGCTGGACACGGCGAAGGGGAAGCCAGAGGAGGCGGCGGTGTCCATGATGGTGCTCCGCTCCCTGATGAAGGCCCGGTACGACGGGGAAAACCTGGGGCACTTCGGCCTGGCGGCCAAATACTACTGCCACTTCACCTCCCCCATTCGCCGCTATCCCGATCTGATGGTCCACCGCATCCTCACCGCCCTGCTGGACGGGAGGCTGTCCGGCGGGGTGGAGAGGAGGCTGGCCGCCGCGGTCCAGAAGGCGGCGGTGCAGTCCTCCCAGCGGGAGCTGGCCGCCCAGAGCGCCGAGCGGGAGATTGAGAAACGCTACATGGCCGAATTCATGGCGGGCCATGTAGGGGAGACCTTTGCCGGAACCGTATCCGGCGTCACCCGCTTCGGCCTGTTTGTCCTGCTGCCCGGCGGGGTGGAGGGCCTGCTGGGGGTGGAGGCCCTGCCCGGCCGGGGCTACCGCTACGACGAGACCCGCCTCACGCTGACGGAGGAGGGGGGCGGGACGGCCTACACCTTCGGTATGCCCCTGGAGGTGGTGTGCGCCGCCGCCGATCCCGCCACCGGGCAGATCGATTTTGTACTGCCTGGCGGCCAGCTTGCCCCGCGTCCCACCCGTCCGGCGGAGCGCCGGGAGGAGATGCCCCCGCGCCGGGGGAAAAACAGGCGGGCCATGCATGTGCCCAAGGGGCGGAAAGGGAGGAAAAAACGATGACAAAACGGATGCTATTGGCTGTTTTATTACTAATTGTATTCGCTCTGCCTGCCGGATGTCAAAAACAGGGGGGAGAACCGACTCAGCCCACCGCCCCCGCGCCCACCATTTTGCC
>NZ_CAXSQB010000082.1:0-7861 GCF_964239415.1 Clostridium sp. ATCC BAA-442
CCTCCGCAAAAGCGGAGGCCCGTCCCTCTCTATCGGATTCGCATGTCAGGAGGGGGAAAGCTAGACAAATGCAAGAGAGAGCGCTGGAACAAAGGACAAAATCAACAGCAATACACAGGAGACCAGGAAAAATGGTACGACCCATTTGAGCATGCTCTCCATCTTGATTTTGGCTACGGCCGCACCCACGAAGAGGTTGCAGCCATAAGGAGGCGTACACAGACCAACAGCTAGGTTTACCGACATGACAACACCGAAGTGTATGGGATTGATGTTGAACGCCTGGATGGTAGGCAGCAGCATAGGCGCGATGATGATGATGGCGGGCACGGTATCCAGAAAACAGCCCACGATCAGCAGAAACACATTGATGACCAGCAACAACACTACAGGGCTGTCGGACAGATTGGCCATGAAGTTGGTGATCATCTGGGGGACCTGTTCGAAGGTCATGAAGGTGGAGAACACTGTGGAGGTGCCCAGCAGGAAGGAAGTAACGCCGTTGAGGACAGCGGCGGACACAAAAGTTTTATACAGGTCCTTCCAAGTCATGTCGTGGTACACGAACAGGGACACGATGATGGAGTACACAACGGAGACAGCGGCGGCCTCAGTGGGAGTGAAGAAGCCAGAGTAGATGCCACCTAGGATAATAAAGGGAGAGAGCAGAGCCCAGAACCCGTCCTTGGTGGCCTTGCCTACCCGGTGTAGCCGTTCTTTCCAGAACTGGATCATGGGAATCCTTTCTCCGCCGGGCCCAAGCTCGGGTTTGTGGACCTCGGTGCCAGTGCGCTTGCAGATGATGATGTTCACCATCAGAAACACCAGGCCGATCATAACGCCGGGGATGATACCGGCCTTGAAGAGATCAGGCACGGAGGTTTTGGTTGAAGCTCCGTAGAGCACAAAGGACAGGGAGGGCGGAATGATGGGCCCCACGATACCGCCGAAGCAGACCAGAGTGGCGGCGTAGGAGGAATCATAACCCTTGCGCTTCATTTCGGGGATCATCATGCCGCCGATGGCAGAGGTGGTGGCCATGCCGGAGCCGGTAAGGGCGCCGAAGAACATGCAGGCCAGCATGGAAACGCACCCCAGGGCGCCGGTCACAAAATCGATCAGCGCAGAGGCAAAGTCCACGATCCGCCGGGCGATGCCGCCAGTGGACATGATGGTGCCGGCCAGCATGAAATAGGGGATGGCCATGACCGTAAACGAGAAAATACCTGAATAGCAGTATTGTGCGTTGACCACCATGTTCAGATCCGAGAAGAAAAACATGGAGATCATGGTTGCGCCGCCAATGGCGAACCCCACAGGTACACCGATCGCCAGCAGGACAAACAGCAAAATCAACAGGACAATGACTGCATCCATGCTTAATCCCCCCCTTCCCGGGCCTTGGTGTCAGCGGGTAATTTGCCATTGATGAGGGTGAGGGCAGAGCGCTTGATGCTCACCAGTGTGCGGAGAATCATCAGTCCGCAGCCCAGCACCACCGCCAAGTAGCCCCAGGAGGTGCTGATCTTGATGCCAGCATAGGGCACATTGCCCTGAGCGACCACCAGTTCCACGCCATAGTAGAAGATGACGGCGCAGATGATAATCACGACGATATCGGAAATGATGTTGACGATCTGGGCCAAGCGGAAAGGCAGCCGATCCGTGAGCATAGTGATTTTAATATGCTCGCCTTCCCGCTGACCTAGACTGATGCCCATCCAGGAGATCCATACGAACAGGAATTTCCCCAGCTCTTCCGACCAGGACAGAGAATTGCCGGCCTTCCGCATGATGACCTGGACGAAAATGATGATGACCATCAAGGCAAACATGGAGACGATGATGACTTCTTCAATGTGATTTAGGATTGAAAAAAATCTGCTTTTTGCTGAATTCATAGACAAATTAGATGTATCACTGAAATACACCTTTTCCCCCTCTCTCTACAGCATATTATAGGTTCCCAACCAGGCCGTACCGATGGCTTAGGCGGGCCTATATATAGTTTCCTCTAGGGTCAGCTCTGGGGAACGGTGGCTAGCCAGCGGTCCATCAGATCGTCGCCGATCTGCGCACGCAGATCGTCATACACAGGCTGCACCGCCTCCTTGAAAGCAGCGACCTCTTCATCGGTGAGCTCCTCCACAGTGGCGCCTTCCTCCTTGAAGCGCTCAATATACTCCATTTCGTTGGCGCGCTCCTCCTCGCGCTGCTGCTCGCAGGCCAAGGCCACGCCCTCCTCGATCAGCGCCCGGTCCTCAGGATCCAGGGACTCGATCCATTCCAGGGAGCACACAATGGGGAAGGGGGAGCTTGCGTGGTTGGTAATGGTGATGTAGGGCGCGATCTCATGGATGTTGAAGTCATTGAACACACCCAAGGAGTGGTCAAGTGCCTCGATGGTGCCTGTGGAGAGGGAGGTCAGCACTTCGTTCCAGGACATGGGGGTAGGACTACCGCCCATAGCGTCCCAGGTCTTGATGTCCAGATCGTTCTGCGCCACGCGGATCTTCTGGCCATGCAGATCCTCGGAATTGTGGTAGGTACTGGTGCGGCTGATCACCTGACGCATTCCATTATAGAACATGCCAACGCAGTAATAGCCGGAGGGTGCCAAGGTCTCGTTAAACAGCTCCAGACCGCCATTTTCAAAGGTGCCCTGCACCCAGTCCTCATAGGTGGGGTACAGGTAGGGTAGGTCTACCGCGCTAGTCGCGGGTCCGGACACGGAACTTACCACGGAGGATAGGTCGAACTCCATGGTGAGAGTGCCCAGCTTTACACCGGCCACCATGTCGGGGGAGTCGCCCAACTGGCCATTGGGGTAAACCTCCACTTTGAAACGGCCGGGCGCCTGCTCTTCCAGCCACTCGCCTAGCCAAACGCTCCACTTGTGAGTGGAACGCGTATCAGAGTCGGTATGGCCAATTTTGATCACAATGGGTTCCTCAGAACTAGTGCTGCCAGTGTTGTTGGCAGAGGGGTTATCATTACCGCCACTGCTGGCACTCGGGCGGCTACAGCCGGAGAAAAGAGCCAGGCTCATGGCTGCCGCGAGAGTAAGCGCTAAAAATTTTTTCCGTTTCATAGTTCTCTCCTTCCTGTTCATTGCAGATGGTTCTATCTTTCAGCGGATAGGCCGCAGACATTCGCCGTTTAGGCCAGGGACAGGATCCTGCGGGCCTCGCCGGGGTTGGCGATCTCGCGGCCCAGCTCCTTGGAGAGGCGGACCACCTTGGCCACCAGCTCACCGTTGGAGGCGGCTTTGTGGCCCTTGCCCAAGTAGATGTTGTCCTCAAAGCCAACGCGGACGTTGCCGCCCATTACGATGCCGGCGGCGGCCATGTCCCAGGCGCTGCGGCCGATGCCGGTGACGGTCCAGGTGGAGCCGGAGGGGATTTGCTTGACTAAGTAATTCAGGTTGCCCACCGTGGCGGGGGTGCAGCCGGACACCCCCAGCACGAAGTTGAACTGCAGGGGGGCGCCGGGCACCAGGCCTTTCTTGGCCATGTTCAGGATGGTGTCCAGATGGCCGATCTCAAAGCACTCATACTCGGGCTTGATGCGGTTCTCGATCATCCGCTGACCAAAGGCCCGCATGGTAGGCATATCGTTGACGAAGATGTCGTCGCCGAAGTTGCAGGTGCCGCAGTCCAGGGTGGCCATCTCGGGGAAGAGCTCGGTGGGCTGAAGGCGCTCCTCCGGGGTCATGCCGGTGGCGCCGCCAGTGGAGGGGATCAGGATGACGCCAGGACAGGCCGCCTTGATGGCGTCCAGCACTACGCGGAACCGTTCCCGGTCCTGGGTGGGGGTGCCGTCGTCCCAACGGACATGCACATGAATGACCGCCGCGCCCGCATCATACGCGCTCTTGGCCTCTCGTACCATCTCCTCCACGGTGTAGGGGACAGCGGGGCTGTTTTCCTTGGCGACCTCCGCGCCGCAGATGGCTGCGGTAATGATGAGTTTTTCCATCATTCTCACTTCCTTTCTTAAACAAATTTTATTTGCAGTAGCGTTTTGTGAAGTAATCTCGTAGCTTCTCCTCCCTTCGCACAGCGTCAAAGGCAATTTCAGCATGGCCGGGGTAATATCCATTTCCGATAAGCATGGGCACATATTTCTTGATGCCCTCGGCCCCCAGAGACGCTTTGGCAAAATCAGTACTCATGCTGAAAAAGTAGATCATTCCCGTATCTTTAGTTACAAGCACCGTGGCCAATTCCGTATTAGGTACACTCACGGTGTTGACCGTGAAGTCCGCCAGTTGGTCACCCAATGCATTCTGGTAAATATCCAGGGCCTCCAGAGGCTTCTTGGCATCGGCTTCCAGCACAACGTCCGCAATGCCCAGGCTACGCACAATCTCACACTGCCGGGGGGAATATTCCATGCAGATCACCTTGCCAGTGGGAGCTACCCGTTTTTTAGCCTCCGCCAGGCAGAGAAGCCCGGCCTTGCCGGCACCCACCACTACCACGGTATCTCCCGCCTTGACGTGGACTGCGACTTGGGCCGGGGCACCGGCCACATCCATCAACGCCAGGCTAAGCTGGTCGCCAAGGTCCTTCGGAAGCTTGGTGTAAATGCCGCTCTCGAACAGTATGGCGCTGGCCTTACAAAAGACCTGCTCGGTGTCCACGTCAATGGACGTGATCTCATTAATTTTTAGAGGAGTGAGTGACAGGGACACTAAAGTGGCGATCTTATCGCCCACCTGGGCGTCTGTAGAGCCAGCCAGATCGGCGCCAATCTCCTTGATGCGACCGATCAGAATACCGCCAGATTTTGTTACCGGGTCTTGGAACTTTCCGCGCTCGTCCACGATCTTCTGGATCTCCTGGGCGATCCGGTTCACATCGCCGCCACACTCTTGCTTGATGCGGCCAAAGGCTGTGGCCGTTGGCTGGAGCGCGATGACGTCGATCAGAATCTCATTGGAACAAATAGTGGGGGAGTTGTCCACCCGTTCTGCTGCCTGCGGAAGCAATCCTTTGGGGGAAATGACACGATGGCTTCCGTATGGATCTCCTCGCATGGTAGAGTCTCCTTTCTGTAGCGAAATACTATATTTTTGAACTGCAAGCTGCGTGCCAACTCATTTTTTGATATTTTTACTAGTTTTATCTTTAGTGAAACGGGAATTCGAAGTCCATTAACAGAAGAGCGAACCATAAATTGATCGAACGATCAATTTATGGTTCGCTTGTGATTCAAAAAATGTTCACTTGTCTTCCGATTGAAGACCGTACAGATTTAATTTTCGGACTACAGAGGATTGACTAATCCCCAGCATGTTGGCAATCTTTCGAGTGGACTTGTACCGTTGCTGGTATAACTGGAGGATTTCCCGTTCCCGCTGGCTCAACATTTCCTTCAGAGAACCGCCGGTGGTCTGCTTGTGAAAATCCGGAGATGGAACGGCTGCTGCTACAGAAGGCGGCTCCACGCTGTCCATGGAGAGGACTTGGAGCACGTCCCGCGCCTCAATGATCCGGTTATTTGTCATAATCATCAACCGCTGGATCAGATTTTGCAACTCGCGGATATTTCCGCGAAAGGACTGGTTCTCCAGAAATTCCAGTGCTTTTGCGCCTAGCGACTTTTGAAGCCCGAATTCCAGGTTGTATCGCTCTACAAAGTATTTGGCTAAGGGGATGATGTCTGCCCGGCGCATGCGCAGAGGCAAAACAGTGATGGGATAGACGTTCAGCCGGTAGTAAAGATCCTCTCGGAATTCCCCGGCCTGCACCATGCGAGCTAGATTTCGGTTGGTGGCAGCGATGATCCGTACATCCACCTTGATGGGAGTAAGCCCACCGACACGAACAATTTCTTTTTCTTGGATCACGCGCAGCAACTTGGCCTGGAAAGTAAGGGGAAGCTCGCCCACCTCGTCCAAGAATAGAGTGCCGTTCTGTGCAGCTTCCCAGAGGCCGATTTTCCCCTTGATGTTTGCTCCGGTAAAGGAACCCTTTTCGTAGCCAAACAGTTCCGACTCCAGCAGATGCTCCGGAATCGCGGCACAGTTGATTTTGACCATTGGGAAGCTTTTTCGCTCGCTGTTCTGATGAATAATTCTGGCAATAATTTCCTTTCCAACACCGGATTCGCCATAGATCATGACGTTGGAGGTATAGCGGGCAACTTTAAGCGCCTGGCGCAGAGTGGCCTTGGCCTCCAAGCTATGGAAGATATATCCGCTCGCACAGTCCTCGTTTGCTTCACTCTTTGCGTGCGGTGTTTCGTCCGAGTTCGGGATAGAGATAGTCTCCGGCACACCGCATATCCCGCGCTGGATGTCTGTCTGCATTTGCGGGAACCTGCGCATTAGACCCAAAGTGTAGTCTGCGTGTCCCTCCAAAAAGCCTGTGTAAGGGATGACCTGAATCTCTTTGCCGATACTTTCTGCGGTCAGCGCCACGAATTTATAGTCGCAGCATATGGTGGCAAAGTATATGGTTCCATGGTTTTTGACTGCCAATAGGCTTGCAGCCTCAGTGTCTGCTGTGTTGATACAGTTGATGACTACATCAAAGCGCTGAATGATCTCCGCGTGTGGAGTGCCGCAAAAAGCGCTCAAGTTGGTGGCGTCCAGTTCCAACACCTCGTCGAACACGCTGCATTGTTCCATTTGAATACGGCTTTCCTGATCTCGCACGATACCTACAAGCCGTCCGCTGGAGCCCATCTTATCCTTGGCGGCATAGCCACACATCAGACCGATGCGGCCGCTGGCACCGAGTATCAGTACATCCTGCCCAGGTTGCACGATCTGATAGGAGCGAGTAGGGGCGCCAGCCTCATCCATAGCTGCAATCACGGCTCGCAGGGGCAAGTCCGGCGGTTTTTTGACGACTGGAGAGTTGGCATATAGGATGGCCTGACCCTCTACCTCCAGTTGGGCGCTTTCGTAGTCAATGCGGAGGATCTGCGTAATGTGCAGAGGGGTTACTGTGAGGGAGGACAGAGATATGATCTCGTCCTTTGGCCGGATATGGTAAATATTTGGGTAGCTGGGACCTAACTCCACCACGGTGCCATATAACATTCCTCCACTGTTGGTTACCGGATTGTGAAGTTTTCCCCGCTCGCGGACAATTTCTAAAACGCGTTGACACAGCAAGGCTCTGTCCTCGCCTGTTTCGTCCAGAATTTCATTGAAGCTGGCCAAATTGATATTGATGATTTTGACGTCGATGAGAACCTCGTCCGACCGAAGCGTCATCGTATTATCTATTTTCCACGCCTGTTGGGCCAGGGCGTGCCGCGGCTCTATAGATCGTTCTAGCCCAAAGCTATCCATTATAGATGCCCTCTTCTGTCGCTTAATTTGATAGAAAGCGGACGGGCCCCATTGGGGACCCGTCCCGCAACTGTTTATTTCCGCTTGCAGTTCTTTGGGACCACACAGGTGCCGCTGGCTCGGCAGACCAGAACCGGCTCATCCAGAACGTCGGCCGCTGAAGCGCTTACGTCCGGCCTAGCTGTAATGACCTTGTACGCGGTAAAGGTCATCTTGCGGGACGTATTTCCGATATAAGTGATCTCTCCCTTCGCTTCGATGTAGTCTCCGGCGTAAACAGGAGCCAGAAACTCTATATTGTCGTATGCGCAAAACAACCCCTCATCGCCGTCGCAGCGGATCAGCAGTTCGGTAGCCACATCGCCAAAGAGGTGCAGCATATGTGCGCCATCTACCAGATTTCCACCATAGTGTGCATCTTTGGCAGACATTCTTACGCGCAGTTCAGAAACAAACTTTTCCATAAACTTAGTCTCCTTTCTATTACAATAGATTTACGGTTAAAGGCACGGCAGCCAGCCATGTCTTTTTTCGTATCGTTGCCTAAGCTGT
>NZ_CAXSQB010000083.1:0-7735 GCF_964239415.1 Clostridium sp. ATCC BAA-442
GGGGTTGGGGATGGGGGCGGAGCCGCCCAGCCAGAGCAGCCGCCCGCCCGCCACAGCCAGCACACAGCAGGCGGACAGCGCCGCCAGCCGGAGGGTCAGCCGCCGGGCGGGCCTGCGGGGGCGCGCCCCTTGCTCCGCCGCCTCCAGCACCCTTTGCCGGAGTCTGGCGGGCGCGGTGATACGGTCCATATAAGAGCGATAGTGCTTCATTCGTCTTCTCCTTTCAGCACTTGGCGCAGTCTGGTCCGGGCGCGGGTGAGGCGGGAGCGCACCGAGCCCTCCCGCAGGCCGGTGAGGGCGGCGATCTCCGCAGTCTGGTAGCCCTCATAATAATAGAGGTGGAGCACCGCCCGGTCCCGGGCGGGCAGGGCCTGCATAGCCTCCAGCAGCGCCCCCTCCTCCGGCGCGGCGGCGGGATAGGCGTCCAGCAGAGGGGCGGTGCGCCTCCGCCAGGGGGCGCGCAGGCGGCTCTTGCAGCCGTTTACCGTCACCCGCAGCAGCCAGGCCCGGGCGTGGGCCGGGCTCTCAAAGTCCGGGGCCTTTTCCAGACAGCGCAGAAAGGCGTCCTGCACCGCGTCCTCCGCCTCGTGGGCGTCGCCCAAAATGGCCAGGGCCGCGCGGTACAGCGTGGTTTCGTAGGTGTTGACAAGTTCCTCCAACCGGTTGGGGCCGTCCATCTCGGTTCCCCCTTTCACCCTATATACGCTTTGGAACGGCAAATTGTTGCAGGGGGTGTAAAACTTCATGCGCACAGGACCTTCTTTGCCCGGCAAAGGCGGAGCAAAAAAGACGCGGGACGGATACTTCCGTCCCGCGTCCGGCGGGTAAAATTCAGTTCTTGGCCGCGTGCAGCGGGGCCACGTCGTCCTTGCCGACGATGAGGGTCCGCCAGATGAAGATGCCCAGGAACAGGGCGGCGGCCACGATGCCCACCGGATAGGCGATGGCGGTGGACAGGCCCAGGCACTCGGGGGCCTGGAAGAAGTAGGTCACGGACACCGCGGACATGAAGGTGGCGGGCAGGGCCGCGATGAAGCACGCCTTGGGCGGATAGCCGAACTTGTGCAGGAACACGGCGCCGGTCCACAGCACGATCATGGCCAGGGTCTGGTTGGCCCAGGAGAAGTAGCGCCACAGCACGTCCCAGGGGAGGGCCAGGGCGATTACCGCGCCCACGGCCAGCAGGGGCACTGACAGGGCGGCGCGGGGGCCCACCTTGGCCTGGTCGATGTGGAACCAGTCGGCGATGGTCAGGCGGGCGGAGCGGTAGGCGGTGTCGCCGGAGGTGATGGGGCAAGCGATGACGCCGATCATGGCCAGCACGCCGCCCACGGGGCCGAGCAGGGTGGTGGAGATCTGGTATACCACGTCGCCCGCGCCGCCGGCGGCGATGGCGTTGGTCAGGCCGGTCATGCCGTCCAGCAGGGAGCCGTGGTTGGTGTAGAAGGTGACGCCGGCGGCGGCCCAGATCAGGGCGATGACGCCCTCGGCCACCATGGCGCCGTAGAAGATGGTGCGGCCCTGCTTCTCGCTGGTGATGCAGCGGGCCATCATGGGGGACTGGGTGGCGTGGAAGCCGGAGATGGCGCCGCAGGCCACGGTGACGAACATCATGGACCACTTGGGCAGGCTGTCGGGGTGCACCACGGTGAAGGCCGCGGCGGTCAGCTCCGGCATGTCGGAGCCGCGGGTGAGCACGATGGCCCCGCCGATGCCCAGGGCCATGATGATGAGGCAGATGCCGAACACGGGGTAGAGCTTGCCGATGATTTTATCGATGGGCAGGAAGGTGGCGATCAGGTAGTAGACCATGATGACCACCAGCCAGAACATGGTGCCCAGCATGTCGGGGGTCAGCTTGGCCAGCAGGCCGGCGGGGCCCACGGAGAAGTTGACGCCCACCATCACCAGCAGTACCACGGAGAACACCCGCATGATAAAGGTGATGACCTTGCCCATGTAGAGGCCCACAACCTCGGAGATGGACTTGCCGTCGTTGCGCTCGCTCATCATGCCGGACAGGAAGTCGTGGACGCCGCCGCCCAGGATGGTGCCGAAGACGATCCACAAATACACCACCGGGCCCCAGCAGGCGCCGGACAGGGCGCCGTAGATGGGGCCCAGGCCGGCGATGTTCAGAAGCTGTACCAGGAAGATGCGCCAGGTTTTCATGGGTACGTAGTCCACACCGTCGGGGTGAGCCACAGCAGGGGTGGGGCGGTCGTCGATGCGGAAGATCTTCTCGACGAGCTTGCTGTAGGTGAAGAAGCCGACGATGAGGAGCACCAGGCAGACAAAAAATGTAACCATCAGTGATTCCTCCTCAGACTGTTTGGCTCCGTGCCGCCGCTCAGTCCTGCACGGAACCGGCGGGAGCTGCGGCAGCATGCCGGCCGGCATGCACAGGGGGCCCGGGCCCCCTGATGCGCTGCTGCTCCAATTCCCCCAAAGCGGCGCGCGTGGGAAACGGCGCGCCTCTGCTAAAGCGCTTTTATTATAGTTCCCCGATGGGAAAAGTCAATGGCAAAATTGTATGAAATACGGTGGGATAATTGCAAAACAGAGGGTCCATGTGTTATACTAGCGATCAAATGAAGCTGAGAAATGCTTGAGAGAAACGAGGTTGAATACCGTGAAGAATGGAATCAAGGCGGTGGTTCTGGCGGCGGGCAAGGGCACCCGCCTGCGCACCGAGGGGGTGGATCTGCCCAAGGTGCTGCGGCAGGCGGCGGGCCGCCCTCTGCTGGGCTATGTGCTGGAGGAGCTGTCCTTCCTGGAGAAGGAGGACGTGGTGCTGGTGGTGGGCTACGAGCGGGAGAAGGTGCTGGCGGCCTACCCGGAGTACCCCCACGCCGTGCAGGAGCCCCAGCAGGGCACCGGCCACGCGGTGCAATGTGCCCGGGAGGCGCTTGCGGGCTTTGACGGCAGCGTGCTGGTGTGCTACGGCGACATGCCCCTCATGCGCCGGGCCACCTACGAGTCCCTCATTGAGACCCACAAGCGGGAGGGCAACGACTGCACGCTGCTCTCCGCCGTGTCCGACGAGGAGCTGCCCTACGGCCGCATCGTGCGGAAAAGCGACGGCTCCTTCTCCCACATCGTGGAGGACAAGGACTGTACCCCCGAGGAGAAGGCCATCCGGGAGCTGAACGTGGGGGTCTACGTCTTTGAGAGCGGCCCCCTGTGGGAGGCCATCGACCAGCTCAGGCCCAACAACGCCCAGGGGGAGTACTACCTCACCGACGCCCCGGCCTACATCCTCTCCAGGGGCGGCAGGGTGGGGGCCTGCCCCACCTGCACCGCCGAGGAGATGCTGGGGGTCAACACCGTGGAGCAGCTGGCCCAGGTGGAGGAGCTTGTGCGCCGCCGGGAGGGGTTGAAATGAGACTCTATCTGAGCGCCGACATCGAGGGCACCTGCGGCATTGCCGACTGGGCGGAGACCGAGCGGGCCACTATGGACGACTACAGGCCCTTTGCCGCCCAGATGACCGCCGAGGTGGCCGCCGCCTGCGAGGGGGCCGTCGCCGCCGGGGCGGAGGACATTCTGGTGAAGGACCCCCACGACTCCGCCCGCAACCTGGATGCGGCCCGGCTGCCCCGGCAGGCCCGGGTGCTCCGGGGGTGGACGGGCGACCCCCTGTGCATGATGGCGGGGCTGGAGCGGGGGGCCTTCGGCGGGGTGCTCTTCACGGGCTACCACGCCTGGGGCTGCTGCGGCGGCAACCCCCTGTCCCACACCATGACCACCGCCTGCGACCAGGTGACGCTCAACGGCGTCCCGGCCAGCGAATTCCTCATCAACGCCTATACCGCCCTGTACTTCGGCGTGCCGGTGGCCTTCCTGTCCGGCGACCGGGAGCTGTGCGCGTTTGCCCAGGACTGGCTGCCCGGCCTGGTGGCCGTGCCGGTGAACGAGGGCCGGGGCGGCGGGGTGCTGTCCATGCACCCCCAGGCCGCCGCGGAGGCCATCCGGGCCGGGGCGGAGGAGGCGGTGCGCCGCCTGCGCGCCGGAGGGGCGGGCATGTCCGTACCCCTGCCCCGGCGGTTTGCCGCCACCGTGCGCTACAAGGAGCACAAGGACGCCTACCGCCGCAGCTTTTACCCCGGCGCCCGGCTGGAGGACAGCAAGACCATCTCCTTTGCCGCGGAGGACTGGTACGAGGTGCTCCGGTTCTGCCATTTCGTGCTGTAAGGAGGGCAGTTATGTCGGAAGAGAGGGATCTCCGCCTGGCGGTGCTCATCGACGCGGACAACGCGCCCCGCTCCGCCCTGGGGGACGTGATGGCCGAGGTGGCGGTGTACGGCACCCCCACCATCAAGCGCATTTACGGGGACTGGACCACCCCCAACCTGGCCTCGTGGAAGCCTCTGCTGCTGGAGAACGCCATCACCCCCGTGCAGCAGTACGGCTACACCACAGGGAAAAATTCCACCGACTCGGCCATGATCATCGACGCCATGGACATCCTCTACACCGGCCAGGTGGACGGCTTTGTACTGGTGTCCAGCGACAGCGACTTCACCCGCCTGGCCATCCGCCTGCGGGAGGCGGGCAAGAAGGTGTACGGCATGGGGGAGAAGAAGACCCCAAACCCCTTCATTGTGGCCTGCGACAAGTTTGTGTATATTGAGGTCATCCGCTCCGCGGCCCAGCAGGAGCGGGCGGAGGAGGCCGCCCGGGAGGAGCCGAAGGAGCCGCCCAAGCCGGCCCGGCGCGCGGCCAGAAAGAAGGGGGCCGAGGCCGCCCCGGCCCCCGCGCCGGAGGCCGAGCCCCCCTCCAGGGTGCCCAAGGAGATCATCACCCTGCTGGCCGACTCGGTGGAGATGCTGGCCGACGAGGACGGCTACGCCCCCCTGGGCGAGGTGGCCAACCTCCTGGTGCGCAAGAAGCGGGACTTCGACCCCCGCAACTTCGGCTTCTCCAAGCTGAGTAAGCTGGTCAAGGCCCTGCCCCGGTTCGAGGTGGACGTCCGCCAGGGCGGCCAGTCCAACATGAAGCACTTCTTTGTCCGGGACAAGGAGCGGAAATAACAAGAGAGCGCGCCGGCGGCGCGCTCTTTTTTCTTGACAAAATGATAAGACAATTGTAAAATGAAAGTAAAAAGACAAATGTCTTATGAAAGGGTGAAAGCAATGGAACGGCTGCCGGATGCGGAACTGGAGGTCATGCAGGCCCTGTGGCGGCAGGAGAAGTACCCCGTCTCCTCCGCCGCGCTGATGGAGGAGCTGGCGGGGAGGCGGTGGCAGACGGCCACCCTGCTCAAGCTCCTCTCCCGCCTGGAGGAGCGGGGCTTTGTGAAGCGGGAGAAGGAGGGGCGGAATAACCTGTATACCCCCCTCGTCCGGCGGGAGGACTACCTGTCCGCCGAGAGCCGGGCCTTTCTCCAGCGGCTCCACGGCGGCTCCCTGCCCAGCCTGGTGGCCGCCCTCATGGACAGCCGGGCCATCTCCCGGCGGGATCTGGAGGAGCTGGAGGAGATTCTGAGAGGGGGGGACGGCGGTGCGTGAGTTCTTGTCCGGCCTGTTTGAGGTGAGCCTCACTATGGGGGCAGTGACCGCCCTGCTGCTGGTTCTGTCCCCGGTGTGGAAGCGCCGCTTCCAGCCCCAGTGGCGGTGCTGGGCGTGGCTGTTGGTGGCCCTGCGGCTGGCGGTGCCCTTCAACGAGAGCCTGCCCCGGGCCCCGGTGGTTCTGGAGGCCCCCGCCCCGGCGGCGGTGTCGGCGGCCTGGGTGGAGGAGGAGGGATTCCAGGGGGTGGAGCTGACCGCCCGGACGCTCCCGCCGGGAGAGGCCGCCCCGGAGGCCGTGGGGCGGGGGCTGTCCCTCACCACGGCGGAGCTGGCCTTCGCCGTCTGGGCCGCCGTGGCGGCCGGAGTGCTGGCGGGGCGGCTGCTCCGGTACGCCGCCTTCCGCCGGAGAACGGCCCGGTGGTGCACCCCGGCGGGGACGTATGAGGGGGTGCCGGTATACGCCTGCGCCCTGCTGTCCTCCCCGGCGCTGACGGGCCTGCTGCGGCCCCGCATCCTTCTGCCCGAGGGGGTGGAGGGGGAGCGGCGGGCCTTTGCCCTGGCCCATGAGGCCATGCACGCCCGCCGCCGGGATCTGTGGAGCAAGGCCCTGCTGCTGTGGGTGTGTGCCCTCCACTGGTTCAATCCCCTGGTCTGGCTACTCCGCCGGGCAGCGGAGCGGGATATGGAGATCGCCTGCGACGCCGCCGTGCTGGCCGGCCGGGACGGGGAGTGGCGGCGGAGGTACGGCGCGGCCCTGCTCTCCTTTGTGCCCGTGGGGCGGCCCGCCCCCCTGACCAGCCAGTTCGCCGGAGGCGCCCGGGGATTGAAAGAGCGGTTCCGCGCCCTGATGGATGCCTCCGCCAAGCGGCCCGGCCGGGCCGCCCTGCTCCTGGTGCTGTGCGCCGCCCTGCTGGGGGGGCCCCTGGTGGCCTGCCGAAGCGAACTGCCGGAGGAGACGAAAACGCCCGGCGACGCCTCGTTGGGAGAGGTGCCCGACCCCGCCGACCTGGCCGACGGCACCTACTGGGCCACCCTGTCCCTGCCGGACGGGTGGACGGCGGGGGAGGAGGGGACAGAGCTGCTCCTCTCCCTGGCGGAGGTGGACACAGACACCATGACGCTTCTGAGCGTGGCGCCTGAGAAGACGAGCCTCCCTGTGGCGGACGACGTCACATTGGGCAACCACGGCGACAGCGGCCTGGACAGCTTTTTGCAGTGGGCGGCACTCTCCTCCTACTGGCCCATGGTACTGGAGGCGGAGGTGGCCGGCGGCGAGATCACGGCGCTGACCTGGCATGACGCCAACCTGCCACTGGATCCGGATCCCCTGAGCCAGTGGGAGCAAAAGGCGGATCACCCCGCCTCCCACTATACAGGGCTGCCCGACGGCACCTACTGGGCCATTCCTATGAGCGCCACAGACTGGGAGGAGGCCGGGAAGCGCGGCAGGGAACTCTCTCTGAGGAGTGTGACGATGGATCCCGATACGATGACCGTCACCACCACGGATGGATTCTCCGGTATTTCCCTCCCTGTGGCGGAGGATGTGGTTCTGGGCGGCGGGGAAACAGAGCTGAGCGATTTCTTGAACCGGCCGGATTGGGGCACAGGGGCGGTGCTGGAGCTGGAGGTGACGGGAGGCAAAATCACCGCCCTGACCGCCTGGGAGGCGCGGTTCAGCGTGGAGGAGCTTGCCCCGGACGGGGACTATATCATCGGAAACCTGTACGATTTCAGGGCGGAGAACGCCAGTGGATTTCCAATCTGCTTCAAGGCGCGGATGTATGAAGTGGAGGAGGATACCTGGCGGGTGACAAATTTGATCGGGACTTCCACCTTCCGCGTGGACGAGGCGGATCTCTGCCGGGAGGATGGAACCCCCTATGAGGGGGGCGTTCTCTCCTTCCTAAATGAGTTCTGCGCCGATTCGGACGAGCTGCACCGGCGCTGGGGAGGCGGTATCTACCCCTTTATCAACCGCCTTACCCTGCAAGCCACCGTGCGCGGAGGATATATTACCTCTCTGACCCGCCTGCCCGAGCCGGAGTGGTGACGGCCGGGCGGCCGCCGGGGCCGCCCCTGCGGTAGGGGCGGGGCTTGTCCCCACCCGCCGTTTTACGCTCTGCCGACAGAGATCACAGAAGAAGAGGGCGGCCACGAGGGCCGCCCCTACTGGAAGGCGCACCGGCGGTAGGGGCGGGGCTTGTCCCCGCCCGCCGTTTCAC
>NZ_CAXSQB010000084.1:0-7483 GCF_964239415.1 Clostridium sp. ATCC BAA-442
GCGGGGGTGTCGGTGTTTGCGGCGGGGGTGTCGGCGGTACCGGGGGCGCCGCCGCAGCCGGCCAGCAGGCCGAGGGCCAGGGCGCCGGACAGGAGCAGGGATGCGAGCTTCTTCATGGTGCATTTCTCCTTTTCATTGTTCCTCAAAGGGAGGTGGTATTCCCAAATCAGAGCACAAAAAAACGCCCTTGAATCCAAATTCAAGGACGAGAGCCTTCCGGCTTCGTGGTACCACCTTGCTTCACCCCTGCCTCACGACAGGGGCCTTATGGAGTACTGGCATACTCCTGCGCGCTGACGGGCGCTCCCGTCGCGGCCTGTGCCTGTGGCAGTCAGCCGCGCCGCTCCGAGACCATCTTCCCCAAAGCCTTCCGTACCCGTTTCCACCATTCCGGGCTCTCTGTGCCGTATCTCTCTGGCTACTCTTCTCTTCCTCGCGTTTGAGGGGCGTTATTCAGTTCCGCTTGGGTTGCACTTAGTTTACAACCGGAAGGCGCTCCTGTCAATCGCATATTCTGCACAAAAAAGAGGGGGCGGCAAAGCAACTGCTTTGCCGCCCCCTCCAAAATTCACATGCCGCCGGGGCTGCGCTTGTCCCGGTTGATCTGCCGGCTGACGTTCCGACGGAGCTTTCTTCGCCCAGCCCGGTTGGTGATGCGGTGGTCCGTCCGGGTGGCCAGGGAGGTACCCAGTGACTGGAAAATCTGCACCAAAATCACAATAAAGACCACGGCGATGAGCATCACCGCATAGTTGTATTTATAATAGCCGTAGTTGATGGCAATCTTGCCCAGGCCGCCGCCACCGATGGCGCCAGCCATGGCGCCGTAGCCCAGAATGGTGATAAATGCGGTGGTGAAGCTGGCCACCAGGGAGGGCAGGCTCTCCGGCAAAATCACCTTCCAGATGATCTGGAAGGGGGAGCAGCCCATGGACTGGGCGGCCTCGATGACCCCCTTGTCCACCTCCCGCAGGGAGGTCTCCACCAGCCGGGCCACGAAGGAGGCCGAGGCGATAATCAGGGGAGGGATGGAGGCCACAGTGCCGATGGAGGTACCCACCAGGAGCTCACTCAGGGGAAGCACCATGATCATCAGGATCAGGAAAGGCACCGAGCGCAGGATATTGATGGCAAAGTTGAGCACCTTCATCACCGGGCCGGGCAGGGGGCGCACGCCGTCCTCCTCCCCCGCCACCAGGATAATGCCCAGGATAATGCCCAGGACGCAGGCCACCAGAGTGGCCGCCACGGTGGAGTAGATGGTGTCCCAGATACCAGTCTGGAACTCCTTCCACAGGGCCTCGTTGGCAAAGGCCTCGCGCATCTGCTGCATAAATTTATCCATGGTAGTCGGGCACCTCCTCCACGGTGACGTCCTTCTGGGCCTTCAGATAGCTCATGGCACGGGTGGCCTCGCCATGATCCTCGGGCAGGCCCAGCAGCATGGAGCCGAAAGCCTTGCCGTTTACGTTGCGGGTGTCGGCCCCCAGTATGTTCACCTTCACACCGCAGTCGATGGCCAGGGAGGCGATGAGGGGCTCGTAGGAGGAGCCGCCGTTGAACACCACCCGCACCACGCCCGCCACGGGAAACTTGTCGATGTTGGCCCCCTCCGGGAACACCAGCCGGCGGCCTGCCTCGGTCTGAGGGTTGGAGAACACCGCCTCCACTGTGCCGGTCTCCACCATGCGGCCGCGCTCCAGGATGGCCACGTGGGAGCAGATCTCCTCCACCACCGCCATCTCGTGGGTAATGATCACGGCGGTGATGCCCATGCGCCGGTTGATGTCCTGGATCAGCTTGAGGATGCTGCGGGTGGTGGTGGGGTCCAGGGCGGAGGTGGCCTCGTCGCACAGCAGCACCTTGGGATTGGAGGCCAGGGCGCGGGCGATGGCGATGCGCTGCTTCTGGCCGCCGGAGAGCTGGGCCGGGTAGGCGTTGGCCTTGTCGGGCAGGCCCACGATGTCCAGATACTCCAGGGCGCGCTTCCGCGCCTCCCCCTTGGGCACCCCGGCGATCTCCATGGGGAAGCAGATGTTGCCCAGGCAGGTGCGCTGCATGAGCAGGTTGAACTGCTGGAAGATCATGCTGATGGAGCGGCGCTTCTCACGCAGTTGGGGGGCGGACAGCTCCATGAGATCCTGTCCGTCGATGACCACCTGGCCCGCCGTAGGGCGCTCCAGCAGGTTGATGCAGCGCACCAGGGTGGACTTGCCCGCGCCGCTCATGCCCACGATGCCGAAGATGTCCCCGTCCCGGATGGTCAGATTGATGTCGTCCAGGGCTTGAAACACGCCGTCGGCCGTGGGAAAGGTCTTGGAAATGTGTTTTAACTCGATCACGGACCCATACTCCCTTATTTCTCACAAAGTTCCGTCCTATTTTATGACAAGCCCCGCCCTCTGTCAAGAAAAAAGCCCCGGAACCGCTTCGATTCCGGGGCCTTGCGTGTCCTGGCTCAGTGGCCGCAGGAGCAGCAGCCGTGCTCCTCATCCTCACAGGGCAGGCGGAGGGCTTCGGGCACCTCCCGGCCCTGGCGGCGGTAGTAGTCGGCCAGGGCGGCCTTGATGGCCTCCTCCGCCAGGACGGAGCAGTGCATCTTGTAGGCGGGCAGGCCGTCCAGAGCCTCCGCCACGGCGGCGTTGGTCAGGGCCATGGCCTCCGCGATGGTCTTTCCCTTGATCATCTCGGTGGCCATGGAGGAGGTGGCGATGGCCGAGCCGCAGCCAAAGGTCTTGAACTTCACGTCGGTGATCACGTCCCCGTCGATCTTCAGGTACATCTTCATGATGTCGCCGCACTTGGGGTTGCCCACCTGGCCCACCCCGTCGGCGTTCGCAATCTCACCCACGTTGCGGGGGTGCTCGAAGTGGTCCATCACCTTATCGGAATACAGCATAGCAGTTTCTCCTTTCCAGTTACAGCTCCCAGGTGGGCTTCTGTGCGTCCCGGTCCCATACGGGGGACAGCTCCCGGAGATACGCCACCACCTGGGGCACTTCCTTCAAAATGTAGTCCACGTCCGCCTCGGTATTCTCCGCGCCCAGGGAGAGCCGCAGGGAGCCGTGGGCAATGGCGTGGGGCAGGCCGATGGCCAGTAGCACGTGGGAGGGGTCCAGGGACGCGGAGGAACAGGCCGAGCCGGAGGAGGCGCAGATGCCCCTGGCGTCCAGGTGGAGCAACAGGGCCTCTCCCTCCACCCCTTCAAAGACAAAGGAGGCAGTGCCGGGCAGGCGGTTCACCGGGTCGCCGGTGAGTCGGGTGTAGGGAAGCCCGGTCAGTCCGTCGATGAGCCTGTCCCGCAGGGCGGCCAGGCGGGGGGACTCCCGGCTCAGGCCGTCCACCGCCTCCCGCAGGGCGGCGGCCATGCCCACCGCGCCAGGGACGTTCTCGGTGCCGGAGCGGCGGCCCTTCTCCTGGCCGCCGCCCTGGATGAGCGCGGGCAGGCGCAGGGGCTTTTTCACGTACAGGGCGCCCACTCCCTTGGGGCCGCGGAACTTGTGGGCGGACAGGGAGAGCAGATCCACATTCCACGCTTCCACGTCCACGGGGATATGTCCCACGGCCTGCACCGCGTCGGTGTGAAAGAGCACCTTGTGGGCCCGGGCGATGCGGCCCAGCTCGGCGACGGGCTCTATGGTGCCGATCTCGTTGTTGGCGGCCATGATGGAGATAAGGATGGTGTCCGGCCGGATCGCCCCCTCCAGGGCGGCGGGGTCCACCAGCCCCCGCCCGTCCACCGGCAGGTAGGTGACCTCATAGCCCTGCTTCTTCAGATACTGGGCGGTGTGGAGGACGGCGTGGTGCTCGATGGCGGAGGTGATGATGTGGCCGCCCTTCCGCCCCTTTAGGGCCATGAGCTCGGCCACCCCCCGCAGGGCCCAGTTGTCCGCCTCCGTACCGCCAGAGGTGAAGTAGATCTCCTCCGGCCGGGCGTTGAGGCAGGCGGCGATCTCCGCCCGCGCCCGCTCCAGGTCGGTCTTGCCCTCCTGGGCAAAGCGGTACAGGCTGGAGGGGTTGCCGTAGGCCGTGGTGAAGTGGGGGAGCATGGCCTGGAGGGCGGTATCGGAGACAGCCGTGGTGGCCGCATGGTCGGCGTAAATGAAGTGCGACATAGAGACGCTCCTTTCAAAACTTCTTAATTCCTATATGTTTACTATGATTATAGGCCTGCCAGGCCCCTTTGTCAAGGAAATTTTTACGGAGGCGGAACATTTCATTAAACTTTGCTTAAATCGCCCGGATTCCGTTGACTGGCCCCGCCCGCCGATGCTATAGTGGAGGCAGATTATATGAAATTGGGAGATAGCATGGATAAAAAGCTGTTCAAAAGCATTCTGCTCCTCATCACCTATACGGTGGTACTGGTGATGGTACTCAGCCGCCTAGGCCTGATCGCCGGCGGGGTGGCATGGGTGCTGGGGCTGGTTAAGCCGCTGCTCATCGGCTTCGCACTGGCCTTCGTCCTCAACCGGCCCTGCCACTTCTTTTTCCGCCTCTATGATCGAGGGCTGTCCCGCACCCGGGCCAGGGGGACGGCCCGCCCCCTGGCGGTGGTCACCTCCTATCTGGTGTTGATTCTGGCCATCGCCGCCATCTTTTCCTTTGTGGTGCCCAAGCTGGTGGAGAGCATCCAGACCTTCGCCCTCAACTTGGGGGGCTACCTGGCCAACGTCCAGGGCTGGTACAACGATATCATCGCCTACTTCCACCTGGATGTGGAGGCGCTGGACCTGTCTGGCCTGAACGATGTGCTCAAAAACCTGTTTAACTACGTACTGGGCTTCCTGTCCGACTTGGGCCCCCACCTGCTGGAGCTCACCAGCGGCATCGTCTCCATGGTGGTCACCGGGGTGCTCTCCCTGGTCTTCTCCATCTATATGCTCTCCGGCAGGGACACCCTCATGAGCCAGTGCCGCCGGGTGCTGCGGGCCTATGTCCCCGCCCGGTTTGCCGACCCCCTTACCGATGTGGTCCACCTGACGGCCGACACCTTCACCCGCTTCGTCACCGGGCAGCTCATCGAGGCCTGTATCCTGGGCGGGCTGTGCGCGGCGGGGATGCTCTTCATCCAGGCCGACTACGCCCCTCTTATCGGCGTCATCATCGGCGCCTCCGCCATCATCCCGGTGGCGGGCGCCTACATCGGGGCCATTGTGTCCGCCCTGCTGCTGGTGATGGTCTCCCCCATCAAGGCCCTGGTCTTCCTGGTCTTCCTGGTGGTGCTTCAGCAGATTGAGGGCAACGTCATCTATCCCAAGGTGGTGGGCACCTCCATCGGCCTGCCCGGCATCTGGGTGCTGGCCGCTGTCACCATCGGCGGCGGCGTGGGCGGTCTGGTGGGCGTGCTGCTCAGCGTGCCCGTGGCCTCGGTGCTCTATACCCTGCTCCGCCGGGATGTGCACAAGCGTCTGGCCTGCAAGGAATAAACGAACCCCCGGAACCGCGTCGGTTCCGGGGGTTCGTTTTGCTCTGCTCAGTCCACCAGCTTGTCCAGCTCCTTGATGTGCTCGGTTTCGTCGGAGGTCTTGTGCTTGGCCTGCCGGGCGTAAAGGCCAACGGCGGCCTGGGACTTCTTGATGGGCTGCATGGTACCGGCGCCGGCCACGCAGCCGCCGGGACAGGCCATGCCCTCCAGCAGATAGCCGGGGTACTTGCCTGCCACCGCCTCCTGCATCATCTTGCGGCACTCCCGCAGGCCCTGGGAGCTGGTCACCTTGACCTCCCGGCCGGGGTAGCGGTGCTGGATAACGTTGACCACCGCCTTGGCCACGCCGCCGCCCACGGCGAAGCTGCGCCCGTCGGTAGAGGCATCGTTGACGCCGTCCGGGTCCTCCTCGATGGTGGTCAGATCCACATGCTTGGCCGCAAAGATCCCCGCCATCTCCTCAAAGGTGAGCACGAAGTCCACCTCGCTGCGCACGCTCTTGCGCATGGCCTCCAGCTTCTTGGCCGCGCAGGGCCCGATGAACACCACCTTGGCGTTGGGATGCTCGTGCTTGATGAGGCGGGCGGTGAGGGTCATGGGGGTGAGGGCCATGGAGATGCAGTGGGCGTGGTCGGGGTGGAGCTTCTTGGCCATGACCGACCACGCCGGGCAGCAGGACGTGCCCATGAAGGGCAGCTCCTCCGGCACCTCCCGGACGAAGTCCTCCGCCTCCTGGGTGGCACAGAGGTCGGCGCCGATGGCCACCTCAAAGACATCGGCAAAGCCGAGCTGCTTCACGGCGGCGCGGAGCTTGCCGGGGGTCACCTTGGGGCCGAACTGGCCCACGAAGGCGGGGGCCACCGCGGCGTAAACCCGCTCACCGGACTGGATGGCCCGGATGACCTGGAAGATCTGGGACTTGTCGGCGATGGCGCCGAAGGGGCAGTTTACCAGGCACATGCCGCAGGAGACGCACTTGTCCGGGTCGATCTCGGCCTTGCCATTGGCGTCGGTTCCGATGGCGTCCATTCCGCAGGCCACGGCGCAGGGCCGCTCCTGAATGATAATGGCCTTGTAGGAGCACACGTCGGCGCAGCGGCCGCAGTTGATGCACTTGCCGGGGTCGATGTGGGAGCGGCCGTTGTAACGGTCCAGCTTGATGGCGTCCTTGGGGCAGACCTCCTCGCAGGGGTGGGCCAGGCAGCCCTGGCAGCCCTCGGTCACCAGCACCCGCTTCTCCGCGCAGCCGTTGCAGGCAAACTTAATGACGTTGATGAGCGGAGGGGTGTAGTAGGTCTCCGGCCGGTCGGCCGCCTCGATATTCTCCGAGAGCGGGGCGTGCTCCGCCGCGCTCCGGCAGGGCAGGCCCATGGCCAGCCGCAGCCGCTCGCCCACGATGGCCCGCTCCAAAAACACGTCGTTGCGGAAGTTGCCCACCTCGCCCGGGATGATCTTGTAAGGCAGGCTCTCAATGCGCTTGTCCACCGGCCACTCCGTGTGGTAAGCCATGCGGGCCACCTCCCGGAACACCCGGTGGCGGATCTCCTGGATACGGGTTTCGACACCTCTCATCTGCTCTCTGTCCCTTTCTGTATCGGCCCGGCCCCGAGGCGGGGCAGGCCGGAATCGGTTGCTTTTTGACCTCTCCAATCATAACCGTTTGGTAAGTGTCCTGTCAATGAAAATGTTTCCTTGTCTTACCGTATTTTGTACCCGTTTTTCTGAAAACCATGCAGTTTATACCCCATCGTCTGAAAAAATGTGATATACTCTAGCCAAATGACACCCGGGAGGGATCTCTGTGAAGCCGGAACTGCTGCGTGCGCTGCCCAAAATGGATCTGCTTCTCGCCCGCCCCGCCCTGGCGGGCAGCCCCCTGCCCTACGCCCTGCGGCGGCAGGCGGCCCGCCAGGTGCTGGACGAGTACCGCGCCGCCCTGCGCGCCGGGGCGCTGTCTGCCGTCCCCGGCCTGGATGAGCTGGAGCAGTCCGTCCTCCGCCGGGGCGCGGAGCTGGCCCGGCCCAGGTTGGTGTGGAGCACCACGCCGGTGGCGGT
>NZ_CAXSQB010000085.1:0-7474 GCF_964239415.1 Clostridium sp. ATCC BAA-442
GTGCGGGTGGGCCTGCTCACCGGCTCGGTGAAGGGGAAGGCCCGGAAGGAGCTCTACGCCGCCCTGGCGGCGGGGGAGGTGGATCTGGTGGTCGGCACCCACGCCCTGCTGAGCGAGGGGGTGGTGTTTTCCAACCTGGCCCTGGCCATCACCGACGAGCAGCACCGCTTCGGCGTGGCCCAGCGCGCGGCCCTGGCAGCCAAGGCCGGGCGGACGCCCCATGTGCTGGTCATGTCCGCCACCCCCATCCCCCGCACCCTGGCCCTCATCATCTATGGGGATCTGGAGGTGTCGGTGATCGACGAGCTGCCCCCTGGCCGCACGCCGGTGGAGACCTATGTGGTGGGGGAGGACAAGCGGCAGCGGATGTATCGCTTCGTGCGGAAGCTGGTGGGCCAGGGGCGGCAGGCCTATCTCGTCTGCCCCGCCGTGGAGGAGGGGGAGGAGTCCCCCGGGGAGCCCGGCGGGGAGGGCCTCAAGGCGGCCGTCCCCTATGCCGAACACCTCAAAAGCGAGGTGTTCCCCGACCTGCGGGTGGGGCTGGTACACGGTAAGATGAAGGCCAGGGACAAGGACGCGGCGATGACCGCCTTCGCGGCGGGGGAGCTGGACGTGCTGGTGTCCACCACCGTCATCGAGGTGGGGGTGGACGTGCCCAACGCGGCGCTGATGGTGGTGGAGAACGCCGACCGCTTCGGCCTGAGCCAGCTCCACCAGCTCCGGGGCCGGGTGGGCCGGGGAAAGCACCAGTCCTACTGTGTGCTGATGACCAGCACCCACAGCGCCGAGAGCCGGGAGCGGCTGCGGGTGCTGGCGAAAACCGCCGACGGCTTCCGCATCGCGGAGGAGGACTTGAAGCTGCGCGGCCCCGGCGACTTTTTCGGCCAGCGGCAGCACGGCCTGCCCCAGCTTGGCATCGCCGATCTGGCGGCGGACATGCGGGTGCTCAAGGAGGCCCAGCAGGCCGCCCAGAAGCTGCTGGAGGCCGATCCCGGCCTATCCCGGCGGGAGCACGCACCGCTGCTGGGCCGGGTGCGCCGCCTGTTTGCCCAGCACGGTGACATGTTCAACTGAGCGCCCCGCCAGGGGGCGGAGAATCACATGAAAAGGAGTAAGACGTATGATTTCCATTCGAGAGATGACCGCGGCGGACGAGGGGGCCGTCATGGAGATGGTGGACCGGTTCTACCACAGCCCGGCGGTGGAGCATGAGGTGGACCCGGCCGTTCTCCGCCGGTCCTTTCAGGCGGCGGTGGACCCGGCCGAGCCGCTGATCCAGGGCCTGGTGCTGGAGGAAGACGGCCGCCCGGTGGGCTACCATTATATGTGCATCGGCTATTCCGCTGAGGTAGGCGGGCGCTACCTGCTGCTGGATGAGCTCTACCTGGCTCCCGAGTGCCGGGGCAAGGGCTACGGCGAGCAGGTGATCCGCTGGGCCATGGAGCAGCACCCTGAGTGCGCCCGCTACCGCCTGGAGGTCACCGGGGAGAACCGGGCCGCCCGGCTGTATGAGCGGATGGGCTTCCGCTATCTGGACTACAAGCAGATGGTCATTGACCGGTAAAAAGGAAAGGAGTGTTTGGTATGACGAGGATGGAAGAGACCGAGGCCCTGCGGGCCCGGACGGACGTACACTACAACTGCTGCCAGTCGGTCTTGGTGCCCTTCGCCGATTTGTGCGGCCTGGATAAGGAGACAGCCTTCAAGCTGGGGGCCAACTTCGGCTCCGGCATGCGCCATGGCTCCACCTGCGGCGCGGTGACCGGCGCACTGATGGTGTTGGGGCTGGCGGGCAAGGGGGCCGATGAGGCCACCGCGCTGATGCGCCGGTTCCGGGAAAAAAACCAGGTCCTGGACTGCGCCAATCTGCTCCGGCTGGCCAAGGAGCGGGGGGAGGAGCGCAAGTGCCACTGCGACCGGATGGTATACGAAGCGGTGGAGCTTCTGGAGGACTTGCTGAAATAAGACGATCGGGCACCGGCTGCTGGCCGGTGCCCGATAACGTAAGGGCCTTATTGCAGGGTGAGGACGACGGGGACTTCAAAGGTGGTGCGGCGGGAGGCAAAGAGTTCCATGGAGATGACGTCCCAGTAGCAGTGCTCAATGGTGTACTCTTCAACGAAATACCCCTCGGGAATGGGCGTTTCATAGGGGGTGTTCCGCCAGAGAATGTCACTGGCATAGGTGCTGTGGCCGCCGGTATTCTTTACCGTGCCGTCAGGGGTGCGATAGAAGCCGGTGCCCAACTGGTAGAAGTTCAGGTTCGTCTCGCTGCTGGCGGGAGGCATGGGGGCCAGGAAAGCCACCTGGGCTGTGGTATCGTCCAGGCGGATAGCGCTGATCTCCATGCCCCCCGGCATGGGTTCCAGGGCCTCCCCTGTTTTCAGGCTGACAGTGATAAACTTCTGACTCTTCTCCAGCCACTCTGCCTTGGTGATGTGCAGGGTGAGGGAGTCCGGATCGCTGAAATAAGGGCTCTCGAACAGGTAGGAGTCCCCCATGGCGGTCAGGCCGCTGGCGGAGCCCTTCTCATAGCGGTTGCCCTTCTTGTCCTCCAGATAGAAGTCCAGACTCTGGAGCTCCTCTGCGTTGTCTGGGTCCTGCTCCAGATTTAGCCGGGCGTGGGTGGGGTAGAGCTCCAGATCCACAATCCGGATGTTGTTGCCGTCCAGCTCCAGCCAGCGGTTCACCTCCACCGTGCGGCCTTGGCCCCGGAACCGCTGATCCAGGGGGAGGTCGAAGGTGACCACGGCGTCCGCCGTCCATTCCCCGGCATCGGTGACATCGGGTATGTGGGCCTGCACCTCGCAGGTCAGGCGTAGGGACTCCGGAAGCTGGGACTCCTCCTCCCCGTTAAAGGCCACGGTGATGGCGTTGGACAGCTCCCCGGGGGCCACGCTGTCCATCAGGACGGAGCAGCCCTCCAGCCTTTCTCCGTCGGGGGTGGTGAACGTTGCCCGGGGCATAAAGAACGTGGCCTCCTCCGGCCCGGAGACGGACAGGAAGAGCATCAGCCCGCCCTGGTCGGCCATCAGGTACTCCAGATGGACGGTGATGCCGTTGTCCGTGGCGCTCTGACCGATATACTGCACATAGTCGTTTTCCACAGCGGCCTTGAGGCTGGGAGAGAAGGCCACGGCGGCGGCCAGCTCCTTGAGCACGGGCACTTTGCCGCAGGCCAGGGCGAAGGGGGTGGACAGGTTCACCAGGAGCACGAAGGCGGCAAATACCGCCGCCACGCTCCCGGCGGGGGCGCTGACCCGCCGCCAGAGCCTCCGGCGGCGGGCCCTGGCCCGGGCGCGGGCCACGGCGCCATCCAGGGCGGGGGGCAGCTCCTCCGGCGCGTCCCGGAGGGCCTTGTATTCTTCCATGCGGTCCATGGCTCAAACCTCCTCGGTCAGATGCAGCTTCAGCAGGGACAGGGCCTTACGCTGGCGGGTGGATACGGTGCCCGGCGGGATGTCCAGGGCCTGGGCGGTCTCCGCCAGGGTGAGGCCCTGGAAGTAGCGCAGTACCACCACCGCCCGCAGCTCACGGGGCAGGCGTGCGACGGCCTCCCGCAGGGGGAGCGCGTCGAAGGCCTCCGCTGCGGTCTCGGGCAGCTCGGCCACCGCCAGCTCCCGCTTCCGGCGGCGCAGCTCGGCGTTGCAGGCGTTGATGAGGATGCGGGTCATCCAGGTGGCGAAATACTCCGGCTGGCGGAGGCGTTTGTAGTGGAGAAAGCCCTGGTAGACCGCCTCGTCCACCGCGTCCACAGCGCAGGCCTCGCTGCCCAGATAGAGCCAGGCGGTGCGGTAGAGCCGGCCTTTCAGGCCCTCCGCCTGTTGAATGAATTCCTGTTCGGTCAAGGGTGGCGCCCCCTTTCTGCCTATTAGAGAAACCGGCGGGCCGTTTTCATTGCGTTTCTTGAAAAAAGTTTGGCTTCATTATATAATAGCCGGGTCAGAGAAAAAAGAGGTCCCGGAGGAATCCTGTTTTGAATCAACTCGACCAACTTCCCATCCCCCTGCTCCAGTGGTACCGCGAAAACGCCCGGGTGCTCCCCTGGCGGAGCGATCCCACCCCCTACCACGTGTGGGTCAGCGAGATCATGCTCCAGCAGACCCGGGTGGCGGCGGTGCTGGACTACTACCGCCGCTTCATGGAGGCCCTGCCCACCGTGGCCGATCTGGCGGCCGTGGAGGAGGACCGGCTCATGAAGCTGTGGCAGGGCCTTGGCTACTACAACCGCGCCCGCAACCTCCAGAAAGCCGCCCGTCAGGTGGCGGAGGACTTCGGTGGGGTGTTCCCCGACACCTATGAGGGCCTTCTCACCCTGTCCGGCGTGGGGGAGTACACAGCGGGGGCCATCGCCTCCATCGCCTTCGGCGTCCCCGTTCCGGCGGTGGACGGCAACGTGCTGCGGGTGGTGGCCCGCATCAGCGGAGACGGCGGCGACATCGCCCGGCCGGACACCAAGGCCCGGATGCGCGCCGCCCTCCAGGCCGTGCTTCCGGTGGACGCCCCCGGCGACTTCAACCAGGCCCTCATGGAGCTGGGGGCCACGGTGTGCCTGCCCAACGGCGCGCCCCTGTGCGACCGGTGCCCGGCGGCGGACTTCTGCACCGCCCGGCGGGAGGAGCGCACCGGGGAGCTGCCCGTCAAGGCGGCAAAAAAGGCCCGGCGCATCGAGAACCGGACCGTGTTCCTGATCTTCTGGGGAAAGAAGGTGGCCCTGCGGCGGCGGCCGGGGCGGGGCCTGCTGGCGGGCCTGTGGGAGTATCCCAACGAGCTCTCCCCCGCCCCCTGTCCGGTGGAGGCGGCCGGGTTATCCGGCGGCCCGGCGGGGAAGCATATCTTCAGCCATATCGAGTGGCACATGACCGCCCAAATCGTGGAGGCCGCCTCGCCGGAGCTGCCGGAGGGGTGGGTGTGGGCCGACCGGGCCGCCCTGGAGCGGGATTACGCCGTGCCCAACGCCTTTCAGGCCTTCGCCGGGGCGGTGGAGGCCCGGCTGTGAAGGAGAGCGCCATGGAGGATGTACTGGCCGCCCAGCGGCGGTATTTTGACAGCGGGGCCACCCGGCCCCTCCGGTTCCGCCGGGAGATGCTCACCCGGCTGGAGTTGGCCCTCACCCGGTGGGAGGGGGAGCTGCTGGAGGCGCTGAAGGCAGATCTCAACAAATCCCCCTACGAGGGGTATATGAGCGAGCTGGGCCCCACCCTGGCGGAGCTGCGCTTTGCCCGCGGGCATCTGAAAAAGTGGGCCCGTCCCGTCCGGCACCCTGCCCCCCTGTCCCAGTTCCCCTCCGTGGGCACTGTGTACCGGGAGCCCTACGGCGTGTCGCTGATCCTCGCCCCGTGGAACTACCCTCTGCTTCTCACCCTGGCCCCCCTGGTGTCCGCCATCGCGGCGGGGTGCACGGCGGTGGTGAAGCCGGGGGAGGACGCCCCCGCCTCCGCCCGCGCCCTGGCGGAAGTGCTGGGGCGGGTGTTCCCGCCGGATTATATCACCGTGGCCGAGGGGGGACGGGAGGAGGCGGAGGCCCTGGTGGACAAGCCCTTCGACGTGATCTTCTTCACCGGCAGCCCGGCGGTGGGGAAAAAGGTCATGGCCGCGGCGGCGGAGCACCTCACCCCCGTCACCCTGGAGCTGGGGGGCAGGTCGCCGGTGATTCTGGCCCCCGACGCCGATGTGGAGCTGGCCGCGGCCCGCATCGCCTGGGGCAAGTTTCTCAACGCGGGGCAGACCTGCGTGGCTCCGGACCACGTCTGGGTGCCGGAGGGGATGGCGGAGCCCTTCGTGGCCGCCCTGGCCCGGCAGATCACCCGCTTTTACGGCGCGAATCCCCTGGCCGGGGAGGAGCTGCCCCGCATCGTCAACCGGCGGCACTTCGACCGTCTGGCCGGGCTGCTGTCCGGCGGGCGGATCGCCGTGGGCGGGCAGACCGACCCGGAGGGCCTGCGCATCGCCCCCACGGTGCTGGTGGACGTGCCGGAGGGCAGCCCGGTGCTGGAGGAGGAGATCTTCGGCCCCATCCTGCCTGTGCTGCTCTACCGGAGCCTGCCGGAGCTGGTGGAGGCCCAGAGGCAGAAGCCCCGCCCGCTGGCCCTCTACCTGTTCACCCGGAGCCGCTCCGTCGAGCGGGCGGTGCTGGAGGCCCTGCCCTTTGGGGGCGGGTGCGTCAACGACACGGTGGTGCACCTGGCCGACCCCCGCCTCCCCTTCGGCGGGGTGGGGAACAGCGGCATGGGCGCCTGCCACGGCAAGGCGGGCTTCGACGCCTTCACCCACGAAAAGAGCGTACTCAAAAAAGGGCGGCTGGACATTCCCGTCCGCTATCCGCCCTATGGGAAAAAGCACCTGGGCATTTTGAAAAAACTGATGTGACGCGGGAGGAACACCGACATGGCAAAACTCTATTTCCGCTACGGGGTCATGGGCTCCAGCAAGACGGCCAACGCGCTGATGGTGCGCTACAACTACGAGGAGCGGGGCCAGGACGCCCTGCTGGTCAAGCCCGCGGTGGATCAGCGGGACGGGGCCCGGTTTGTGGCCTCCCGGGCGGGGCTGAGCCACCCGTGTATCTACTTCTCCGACCTGATGGAGATGACGCCCCGCCAGCTCAAGCCCTACGCCTGCATCATCGTGGACGAGGCCCAGTTCCTCACCCGGGACGAGGTGCGCTACCTCACCGATCTGGTGGACGACTGGAACATCCCCGTCATCTGCTACGGCCTGCGCACCGACTTCAAGGGGGAGCTGTTCCCCGGCTCGGCGGAGCTGCTGGCCACGGCGGACGTGATCGAGGAGGTCAAGACCATCTGCTGGTGCGGCAAGAAGGCCCTGTGCAACGCCCGCTTTGACGAGAGCGGCCACGTCATCAAGGAGGGCGAGCAGGTGGTGCTGGGGGCCAACGACAAGTACATCGGCCTGTGCCGCAAGCACTGGAAAGAGGGCAACTTAGGGCCGCAGTAACTCCGGGCCCATGCACTCCACGGCCAGCAGGAAGCCCAGCCGCAACCCCTCGGAGAAGGCGTACTGTCCGTGGCCCAGCACGGGGCTGTCCCGCAGCTCCTCCGGCCAGTGCCGGGGGTTCGGATGGCCGACGAAATATTGATAGAGTTCTTCCATCGCAGGGGACATGAAAATCACCTCCTAACGTCCTTTAAGTCGTCATCATAATAACACTACTAAAAGGTCGTGTCAAGAGAAAAGAGGAAAAGATGCAATTTTGTGAGAAGCTCTATGCCCTGCGCCAAGAGCGGGGGTTGACACAGAAGCAGGTAGGCGAGGCGCTTTCCATGGCCGCCCGTCAATACCAGCGCTTTGAAAAGGGCGAACAGAAGCCGGGGTTTGACAATCTGCGGAACATGGCGGACTTTTACGGGGTGTCGGTGGACTGGCTGATGGGCCGCACAGAGCGCCGGGAGGTCTGGCGGTAATCGGCCGCGCCTCTGCGGAACAGGCCCGTCACAACGTATCATGGCGTAGG
>NZ_CAXSQB010000086.1:0-7409 GCF_964239415.1 Clostridium sp. ATCC BAA-442
GGCACCGAGATCAACTTTGCCTTCCGCCCCGACCTCATCCACCTCTTTGACCCTGAGACCGAGAAGAACCTGATGTACTAAGGGCATTGCTCTCCGCCGATTTGTAGAACCGCCCGGACAAGCCGCACCCAGAGGAGGTGAGCGATGGAACTCTGAAGCAGACCGTTTTACCGAAAGAAAAAGGGAGGATTGCGCATTGAAAAAGATTTTTCGAGTCTGTATAGCATTGCTTCTATGTTTTTCTTTGGTTACCCCGGCATTCGCCCTGGACGGAATATGGCACAATCCCTATGGCATTGATGATCTCTATGACCATGAACCCACCGAGATATACCCTCTGACTCCCATCGCCGGTGAGATGATTTATATCAAGAGCACAACATGGCCGGTGGAGGCAGGACAGTCAGTGTGGCTCACCTATACGAAGAATGGGGAGCCCCAACCGGATATCGGCGCAGAATGGAAGTACAACAGCGGAAACAACAGCTATTGGGAGGCTGCTATTGGTCCTTTTGAAAAGGGTGATGTTATTGAGTATACCGTCTTTGCAGACAAAGATGGGCAGAACACGCAGTCTATTGGCCCGTTCTCTTTCCACGTAGTGGAATGGGAAAGGGCGCAGTCTGTAGAACTCGGTTCACAGGAAGATGGCCTTGTTGTTCTGAATGTAACGTCTGACCAAGGGGATTCTACGCCTAAGCTGGGGCTCAGCTTCCCATCTGCTGATGTCCTGCGCTTCCAGTTTTCCCCGCTGGGAGATGTGGCCTTCGAGGCAGGGGCTGCTGACTACAGTATTGAAGAGGACAGCAATAGCATCATTATTTCCACCAGCGCACTTGAAGTGACGGTTACAAAGTCGCCTTATGGCGTGGAAGTGCGGGATTTGGATACCGGCAAACTTCTGACGCAGAACGGAGGCACTGGCAGCGAGCTATCCTGGCTGACGGATGGCGCCGGCCTCGTGAAAAATTTCCGTGGCAGGTATGAATCGCCTTCCAGTGAAAAGTTTTACGGATTTGGGGAGCGTTATAACGGAATTGAAAAGCGTGGAGAAACGGTGGATATTTACGTTTATAACCAGTACCAGAATCAGGGCGAAAGAAGCTATCTGGCCGTACCGTTTTTCTATTCCAGCAAGGGATACGGCTTGTATCTTGATTCCACCTATTACGCTCAGTTCGATATGGCAGACAGCGATCCGAACCAGTATACCTTTACCGTGAATACCTCTGGTGATGATCCTGTGCTGGATTATTATATTATCAGCGGAACGCCGGAAGAGGTGATTGGCGGCTATTCCGAGCTTAGTGGGAAGCCCCAGGATATGCCCAAATGGGCATTTGGGCTTTGGATGTCCGCCAATGAGTGGGATAGACAGTCCGAGGTGCTTTCGGCCGTAGAAAACGCAGAGGCCTATGACATTCCGGCCTCTGTAGTGGTCTTGGAACAGTGGAGCGACGAAAACACCTTCTATATCTTCAATGACAGCACCTATACGGCGAAGCCGGGCGGAGAGGCGTTTTCCGGCAGTGACTTTACCTACAGCGAGAAATGGCCTGATCCCGCCTCTATGGTGGATACCATCCATGACAATGGGATGAAGGTGCTGCTGTGGCAGATTCCTGTGCTCAAATACACCGATTATGCCTGGGAGCAGAAGGACAATGACGAGGCATACATGATTGAGCAAGGCTACGCCGTCGGAGACGGCGAGGGAGGCCAATACCGTATCCCATCCTCCGGGTGGTTCGGCAATAGCCTGCTTTTGGACTTCACCAATCCGGACGCGGTGGACTGGTGGATGTCTAAGCGTGCTTACCTGTTCGATGATATTGGAATTGATGGCTTCAAGACCGATGGCGGTGAAATGGTCTGGGGCCGCAATACCTCCTTCTACGACGGAAGCGATGGCCTGGAAATGCGCAATGAGTATCCGAATGCCTATATCGAAGCGTATTACGACTTTACAGAGGAAAACACCGGTACCGGTATGACCTTCAGCCGCGCCGGCACCGCAGGCGTCCAGTCCACCGGCGTATTCTGGGCTGGCGATCAGTCTTCCACCTTTGATGCGCTTCAAGATTCGATCAGCGCCGGTTTAAGTGCTGGTATCTCTGGCATCCCATTCTGGGGATGGGATCTGGCTGGATTCACCGGCGATTTCCCAACCGCAGAGCTGTACAAGCGCAGCACCCAGGCAGCGGCGTTTGCGCCTATCATGCAGTTCCATAGCGAGAAGGCAAATCCCAGCCCCAGCGAGGAACGCAGTCCCTGGAATGTGCAGGAGCGCACCGGAGATGATACCATCATCCCCACGTTCCGGTATTATGTGAATACCAGAATGAACATTCTGCCCTATATTTATAGTGAGGCACAGCAGTGCACAGAGGATGGCACCCCGCTGATGCGTGCCATGATGATCGACTTCCCGGAGGATCCGGAAGCCTACGACTTAGAAGAGCAGTATATGTTTGGCCGGTCGCTTCTTGTGGCACCTGTCCTCGAAGAGGGGCAGACCGTAAAGGAAATCTATCTGCCCGAAGGCGAGTGGATTGATTTCTTCCACAACGCTCTCACCGCCGGAGGCGGCACAAAGAATTACTACTGCGATGTAGATTCTATCCCTGTCTACGTTCGCAATGGGAGCATTATTCCCATGAATCTCAACGAAGATTATGAATTGGGCGGCTCCATCGGCAACGATGTGGACAACTACACGAATCTGACTTTCCGGGTATACCCGAAGGGTGATAGTAGCTATACACTTGTCCACAGCGACCGGTCCACGATGACCGTAAGCGCCAGCGAGGACTTTAAGAACAGCTCGGTATCCGTCTCTATCCCCGCTGCCGCTATTCCGGTCACTACGCAAGTGTTCGGCACGGAGCCGACTGGTGTCACGGTCAACGGGCAGGCCATCCAGCGTGCTGCTACTTTGGATGAATTCCAAGCTGCTCAGACGGCCTATTACTACAGCAGCAGCGAGAAGCTGGTCTATATCAAGACCGCCGCCGGTGACGCTTCTGAAATTGAGATTGAGGGGATCTATCAGGCTCCCTATGAAGCGGAACATGCGGAGCAGGCCAATGTAGCCGTAAACACAGATCACGAAGGCTATTATGGTGAGGGGTTTGTGGACCAGTTTGCCTCTGAAGGCTGTGCGGTCACATTTACTGTGAACTCTGACGGCGACACCGCTCTGCTGGACGTCCGCTACTCTGCAGGGACTGAGGCGGCCCAGCGGACTCTGCTTGTAAACGGAGAGTCCATAGTGCTCGATCTGCCGAAAACGCAAGACTGGGATAGCTGGAACACAGTATCTGTTCCTGTCGAATTGGTGTCGGGGCAAAATACAATTACAATTTCCTATCAGGCGGGGAACTTCGCCGGAATCAACCTAGACTGTATCTCACTTCGGAATCAGTGACGACTTGAACCAACACAGGGAGGTGCATGGGGCTTCCCTATGCACCTCCCTGTTGTCTTATTAAGGAGGAACTGTATGCGAACGATAAGAAAACGGCTGCTTGCCCTCTTGCTGACGGTCGCTATGCTGGGTACCCTGTTTGCGGGTCTTCCGATTGCTTCGGCCGCATCGGAGGCGCTCGGAAATGTGACGGACGCCGCAGTAGATGGAAATACGCTTTTACTGACGATTGACAGCGGCGGGAGCGCGTCAGATCTGCTTACGTTGGAAGTATGCCAAGACAATATCCTTCGGGTAGATTACCAGCCAGAGTCTGTGGAACCCAGCCCAGACACCCCGATTATTGACCCTGAGCTTACTTGGGATACCACTACGGCAACGGAAATCGACATTACCGGCGATCCCATTGTGATCCAGACAGACGGCATGCGCATTGAAATCAGCCGTACGCCATGCCGCATGACGGTGATGCAGGCCGACGGAACTACGCTGTTCTGGGAACCAGAGAGCGGAGGCATCTACCACGACGGGGTGCGCTTCGTACGCGCTGAATCCAGCAATATGTATGGTATTCATGGATTTGACTGCTTCAGCGATAATGGGAACCTTCTGCGGAACGACAACAGCTCTACGGCCGCAGCAGGGCAGCAGGGAAATTCCGGCGGCCCGTTTATGTGGTCAACTGCCGGATATGGTATTCTGGTGGACTCTGACGGCGGCTATCCCTATACAAACTCCACCGACCGCAAGATGGAATTCTATTATGGGGGAACGCCGGCGGAGGGCCGCCGCTACGAGAAAGAAGACGTAGAATATTTCATCATGCTGGGAGAGCCGAAGGAGATTATGGCCGGCTTCTCCAAAATCACAGGGACATCTCCCATGATGCCAAAGTGGTCTTTGGGATTCTCCAACTTTGAGTGGGATATCGACGAAGACGAGTTCTATGAAATGGTAGAGCTGTACCGGGCCAAGAATATTCCGATTGACGGTTATGCTTTTGATTACGACTGGAAACGTTATGGCGATGATAATTACGGGGAATTCACCTGGAATACGGATAACTTCCCCTCTGCGGCCTCCACGCAGCTGAAGGAGGATATGGAATCCAAGGGTATTAAGATGATTGGCATCACCAAACCCCGCGTAGTGACCAAGCTCTCTGACGGAACACCGACTGAACAAGGTGTGGACGCAGAGGCCGGAGACTACTTCTATCCGGGCCACTATGAATACACAGACTACTTCCTGCCTGTGACCGTGCGCAGCATCGATCCCTACAAAGCAGCAGAACGGAACTGGTGGTGGCTCCACTCCCAGGATGCTTTCGATCGGGGCATCGTTGGATGGTGGAACGATGAGACGGACAAGGTCTCCTCAAATGGTGCAGATTACTGGTTCGGCAACTTTACCACAGCCTTTATTTCTCAGGCCATGTATGAAGGACAGCGGGAATATACCGATGACAGCGTCCGTGTCTGGCAGACTGCACGCAATTACTATCCCGGTACGCAGAGGTACGCCACCAGCATCTGGTCCGGTGACGTGGCAACCCAATTCTACAAGGGAGAACGGGTATCTTGGGCGGCTGGACTAAATGAGCAAAAGGCTGCTATGCTGTCCACCATCAATAACGGGCAGCCCAAGTGGGGCAGCGATGGCGGCGGCTTCAACCAGAACTCCGGGAACATTGAAAACCCCAGTCCGGAGCTCTACACCAGATGGCTGCAATTCGCTTCTATGAGTCCGGTTTTCCGCGTCCATGGAACAAATCATCAACAGCGCCAGCCTTGGTACTTTGGTACAACGGCGGAAGAAGTGACCAAGTCCGCCATTCAGCAGCGGTATTCCCTGATCCCGTACATGTATTCTTATGAGCGGGAGGCCTATGACTCCGGTTTGGGGCTGGTGTATCCCCTGCTGTTCGACTATCCCGACGACGAAAACGTGGCTGACTACTCCGATGCCTGGATGTTTGGGGAGTGGCTGCTCGTTGCCCCTATCACAGAACGTGGTCAATCCGTGAAGTGGATCTATCTGCCGGAAGGCACCTGGATTGACTATAATCGCGGCACTGTTTATGAGGGCGGCCAGTATATTCCCTACAGCCTCAATAGCGAGTCTTGGACCGACATTCCGATGTTTATCAAAGAAGGCGCCATTATTCCGACGCAGGACGTGCAGGACTATGTCGGACAGGAAACTGTGGATCATGTGACGGTAGACATCTTCCCGAGCGGCCGGGAGACCAGCTTCCGCTATTATGATGACGATGGAGAAACCTATGACTATGAGGACGGCGTGTATTTCACACAGGAAATCTCCGCGCAAGGTACCGGAAATACCGAAGTGAAGATCGGTGCAGTCGATGGAAGCCACAACTCCGGATTGGACTACTATTACTTGGCCGTCCATGGCCAGGCGGCTACCGAGGTTACCAGCAACGGGAGCCTGCCCTATTATGATGACTATAATGCGCTGTTAGCGGCGCCTGGAGAAGGCTGGACAGTGGGCAAGGATGTGTATGGGGATGTAACCTATATCAAGGCCTATGCCGCTTCTGACAGCAACAGCACTTACACGCTCGAAGGCAGCAGCCCCGTCGATGCGGATGGCCAGACCTACGAAGCGGAGTATGCTTCCCTTTTTGGCGCTTCTACAGACACGCAGGCCTCTGTGAACCAGAATCACTCCGGCTACTCCGGAGCGGGGTTTGTCGACAAGCTGGAAGCCGCTGGCGCCGGCGTTACCTTCTATGCTAAGGTGGCCAATGCGGGTGATTATGACGTCACCTTCCGGTACGCCAATGGCGATGCAGCAGAGCGGTCTCTGTCGGTCTATGTCAATGGGGCTTATATCGGCAAAACCATAATGCCCTCCACCGGACACTGGGACACCTGGGCGGATTGCCTGATGCAGCTTCCGCTGGCGGCAGGAAACAACATCATCACTCTTAAGCATGAGGATGCCAGCGGAGACACCGGCTATGTCAACTTGGATTCTTGCACCGTGCCGTTCTATCCGGAAGTGATCACCGCAGAGGCCGAGAACGCCGCGCTCTACGGCACCGCCGGCACAAATCAGGATCACTGGAATTACAGCGGAAGCGGCTTTGTTGACGGGATGACTTCCGCCGGTGCGGGCGCTGAGTTTGAGATTACGGTTCCCAAGGACGGAAGCTATGAGGCATCTATCCGTTACTGCAATGGCACCCAGGCCACGAAAGACCTGAATCTGTATGTCAACGGTTCCTATATAGAGACAATCTCTTTTGGAAGTATCGGCGGAAACTGGAACGAGTGGCAGGAGCTTACCCAGACGCTGGAGCTTGATGAAGGCCGGAATGTCGTTGCGCTGCGTTACGACAGCAGCAACTCCGGCAATGTAAATCTGGACAAGCTGTCAGTGAAGACAGAGCCAGACGCCACAATTTCGATCCCCTTGGTAGACAATGGCGGATTCGAGCGGGACACCTCACAGAGCAGCGCCTGGACAGAGTGGCACCCTGATGGTCAGGCAGTGGCCTATGGAGTAGACTCCGGATCTGGCACAAATCCGCCAGAGTCCCCATATGCCGGCGATAAGCGGGTTTACTTCTACAGCAGCAGTGCATACCAGCAGAGCATCCACCAGGGAATCAATCTTCCGAATGGAACCTATACCGTTCAAGCCTGGATAAAGGTTTCCAATACGGCTCCAGACATTGGACGCATGGAGGCCACTGGTTACGGAGGCGACAGCATTTATGTTGATATGCCTTATGCAGGAACCGGGTGGAGGCTGGTTGAGACGGATATCACCGTTACAACAGGCTATCTGGACATTGGGTTGTACTGCTCCAGCCTAGGCGGTACAACTGTGCATATAGACAATGTGAAGATTTTGAATAAATAGTGGAATTTAATGAGTAACTAAAAGATTATTATCTAAATATACTTAAATCGAAGAACATACCCGAAGAGGGGGGGGGGGGGGGGGGGGG
>NZ_CAXSQB010000087.1:0-6762 GCF_964239415.1 Clostridium sp. ATCC BAA-442
CCCCTCCAGCACGTAGGCCAGGTGGCCGAAGATATTTTTCACCGGCTGGGGCGTGCTGTAAGCCACGTCGGTAAAGGCCCCGAAGGCGGCCACATAGATGAAATAGCGGTCGTTGAAGGAGCCGATATCCACCGGCCTGGGCACACCGGCGGCGGCCACCCTGGCCATGGCCTCCATCCCCCGTGGGAGGGAGAGGTTTTTGGCAAAGTCGTTGGTTGTACCGGCGGGGATGTAGCCCACCTCCGGCCGGTTCTCCAGGCCCATCAGCCCGGCCACCACCTCGTGGAGGGTGCCGTCGCCGCCGGAGCAGACAATGCGGTCAAACTCCCCGGCCCGGGCGGCGGCCACCGCCGTGGCGTCCCCAGCCCCCTGAGTGGGGTGGATGGTCACGTCCCACCCGGCCGCCGCCAGCGCGTCCTGCACCGCGGCCAGCCTGCTTTTCAGCAGGCCCTTGCCCGCGTGGGTATTGTAGAGAAAGAGCAGCTTTTTCATGGGTGTCCTCCATCTGTTTGTGCATCCATTATACCGGATTGTGGGCAAAAAACAACCTCCGCTGTGGACGGAAGCGCCAAAAATCCGCCATCCCTCTTGCTTTTCCATGCTAAAGTGTGTAAAATAGAGACTCCACTGTTTGGCAAAAAGGGTGTATCGTATGGACCGCAAAGCGCTCTCCGCGGCATTCCCGGTGACGGTGCCGGTGCTGATGGGCTACCTGGCCATCGGCATCGCCTTCGGGCTGATGCTCCAGGAGATTGGATACAACTTCATCTGGGCTTTCTTCATGAGCCTGACCATCTACGCCGGTTCCGGGCAGTACCTGGGGGTGACCCTGCTGGGCGCCGCCGCCTCCCTGGGCACGGTGGCGGTCATGACGCTGCTCATCAACTTCCGGCACCTGGTATACGGTCTGTCCATGCTGGAGAAGTTCCGGGGCATGGGGCCCCGCAAGCTCTATATGATTTTTTCCCTTACCGACGAGACCTATGCCCTGCTGTCCTCAGCCCGGGCCCCGGTGGGGGTGGACCCCCGGAATTTCTATTTTGCCATCGCCCTGCTGGACCAGAGCTACTGGATTCTGGGCTCGGTCATCGGCGCAGTGGCCGGGGCGCTGATCCCCTTCAGCACCGAGGGGGTGGACTTCGCCATGACCGCCCTGTTCGTGGTTATCGCCGTGGACCAGTGGAGGAGCTACCGGAGGCACCTGCCCGCCGTTCTGGGGGCCGGGGTGACGGTGCTGTTTCTGATTGTCCTGGGCCACTTCTTCGGCCAGGATCAGATGCTGCTCATCTCGCTGGGCGTGATTGTGCTGTGCCTGCTGGTCCTGCGGGACAGGCTGGACGAGAAGGAGGAAGAGACATGCTGAGCACCGCAGGGGCCGTCGCCGCCATCGCGGTCATGGCCATTATCACCTTTCTGACCCGCGCCCTGCCCTTCCTTCTCTTTGACCGGGGGGAGTCGCCCCCCAAGCTGGTCCTCTACCTGGGCCGGGTTTTGCCACCGGCCATCATCGCCATGCTCATCGTATACTGTCTCCGGGGCGTGTCCTTTGCCGCCCCCGGCGGCTGGGTGCCCCAGCTCGTGTCCGTGGCGGCGGTGGTGATCCTTCACCTGTGGCGCAGCAATACCCTGCTGAGCATCTTCGGAGGCACCATTTTGTATATGGTGCTCGTCCAGGCCGTGTTTCCCTAACGCAAGCGCCCCCCCCCAAAAGGGGGGGGGGCGCTTTTGCCCGGTTCAGCGGGTGCGCAGGCACATCACCCGTTCGCCGTGGGTGTCCCGCTCGCCGGTAAAGCGGAAGCCGAAGGACTCGTACAGCGCCGCAGCCGGCCGGTTGGCCTCCACCACGCTGAGGTAGATCCGCTTTTTGTGGTACTCCCGCTCCAGCCGCTCCAGCAGGGCGGCCAGCGCGGCCCGGCCGTACCCCCGGCCCTGAAAGCGGCGGTCGATCAGCAGCCGGTCCAGCCACAGCCGTCCAAAGGGCAGGTACTCCCAGAAAAAGCCGTACATGGCGAAGCCTATGAGGGCATCCCCATCATAGACCCCCACGGGCCGCCAGCACCGCCGTCGGTCCGCCTCGGCCAGGCACTCCGCCACGCTCTCCACAAAGCCCTCCTGTCCGGGGGCCGTCTCCAGCCGCTCTACAGCGGCCCTGGAAGCCACGGTCACCGGCTCCAACCGGATTTTCATCGTCTCACGCTCCATATACGCGAAAACACAGGCCCGCCGCCTTTCGCGGGCCTGTGCCTTCGTAATTGAAAGAAGAGAGGAAAGAGAGGGGGCGTGGTCATCTCTGACCACGCTGTTATCCTATTCCATCCCTATGAACCCCTTTTGAACCGGATATGAATATTTTGTAAAGGAATGACCCGCTTACTCCGCCAGCAGTTCGGCCACGGCGGTCAGATAGTTGGGATCTAGCTCCTCAATCCGGCCCGCGTCGCAGGCGGCGGCCACGGCCGGATCAATGGGCAGGCGGGCCAGCACCTTCAGGCCCAGATCGGCGGCCACCTGCTCGATGTGGCTCTCGCCGAAGATGGCGTGCTCCTTGCCGCAGTCGGGGCAGCGGAAGTAGCTGTAGTTCTCCACCAGGCCCAGAACGGGGATGTGCATCATCTCGGCCATCTTGACGGCCTTGGTGACAATCATGCTCACCAGATCCTGGGGGGTGGTGACCACCACGATGCCGTCCACCGGCAGGGACTGGAACACCGTCAGGGGCACGTCGCCGGTTCCGGGGGGCATATCCACAAACAGGTAGTCCACGTCGCCCCAGATGACATCGGTCCAGAACTGCTTCACCGCCCCGGCGATCACCGGGCCGCGCCACACCACCGGGTCGGTCTCGTTCTCGGTGAGCAGGTTGAGGCTCATAATCTCGATGCCGGTTTTGGTCTCCGCCGGGTAGATGCCCAGCTCGCTACCCTCGGCCTTGGTGTGGACGCCGAAGGCGGTGGGGATGGAGGGGCCGGTGATGTCGGCGTCCAGGACGCCCACCGTCTTGCCCATGCGGCGCATGGCCACCGCCAGGGAGGAGGTGACCAGGCTCTTGCCCACGCCGCCCTTGCCGCTGACCACGGCGATGACCTTCCCGATGTGGGACAGGCCGTTGGCCGGGGCGCGGAAGTCCTGGGGCGCGGTGCGCTCCCCGCAGCTCTCGCCGCAGGAGGAGCAGTCGTGCGTACAATCGGACATAGTTTTCGTTCCTTCTTTCCTATGTGATTAACAGGGTTTTGGGCGGGACATACGGACGGCGGACTGGGACACGGCCGCGATGTATCGCGGCCCTACCCCGCCGCGCCGCCCATACAATCCGCGGGGCTCGCGGCCGCCTGACGGGCGCACACGCAGGTGCGCCCCTACGGGTGGCCTCCTGATACGGCACAGAGGGCGGCCTATGTGCCGCCCCGCCGGTCAGTAGTGGTAGCTCCCCCCGCCGATGAACTCCCGCAGCAGGGAGTCGGGGGCCACCAGGGCGGGATCCACCGGCTCAAAATACCGGAAGGCGTCCACCAGATCGTGGTACTCCTGCCAGCGCTCGTTGTCGGGGGGCACCTGCTCCACCGCCGCGCGCAGGGCGTCGGCGTAGTGGGCAAAGACCGGCACCTCATAGCGCAGGGAGGAGTCGATGATCACATGGGCGCGGCCCTTGTAGGGCGAGATATACTTTTTCTCCCCCCGGCGGACATTATACCACATCAGCAGCGTTTCCAACAGGTCTGTCCCGCGGAAATTGTAGTCCCGCACGGCGCGGCGGGAGATGCGCATCCAGGTGCCCTTGAAGCGCAGCTGCTCCCCCTCCAGGATGTTGGAGCGGGCGGAGATATACATGCCCGTGGCCTCCGGGTGGCGGCCGGCAATGTCGTCGTTGAGGGCGTGAATGCCCTCGAAGATGGCAATCTCGTCCTTCCCCAGCCGCAGGGGGGTGCCCCGGCTGTCGTTGCGCATCTGGCGGGCGAACTCGAAGTGGGGGACGATGACCTCCTCCCCCCGGGACAGCCGGTCAAAGGTCTCGTCCAGCAGCTCCATGTCCAGCAGTTTCGGGGACTCGTAGTCGATGTCCCCCTCCGGCGTGCGGGGGGCGGTCCTGCGGTTGAGGGTCTTGAAGTAGTTGTCCATGGACACCGTGTGGGCGTTGACCCCCCGGCGCTCCAGCTCCCGCTCCACCTTCATGGCCGTGGTGGTCTTGCCCGAGCCGGAGGGGCCGGACAGAAGCACGATGGGGCTCTCCTTCATCCGCGCCAGGATCTTGTCCACGGCGGCGTGGATGCGCTCCTGGTAGTGGGCGTCACACTCGGCCAGAAAGGCGGCCGGGTCCCGCCGGATTTTTTCGTTGATCTCACTGAGCTGATAGGGCATGTCTTCCCTCCTTTACCTTCCGTGCGCGGCGTAAAATTGGGCCACCCTGGCCTTGTCCGCGCAGATAGCGTCGATCTTCTGGATGTACTCCTGGGGGTATTTGGCGTTGGCCAGGCGCTCGATGTACCCGGTGGCGCGGTCGACCAGCTTGGTCACTCCGCCGCCCCCCAGGGAGACGATGGTGTGCAGCTCCTCCATCATGCAGATGTTGTAGAGGCTCTCGGCGCCGGGCCGGCACCAGCCCACGTTCTCAAAGGAGCCGGACATGTACTTCTGGCGGTAGAGGTAGTAGGGCCTCTGCCCGTCCCCCCGCAGGGCGGCCCAGGCGAAATCCAGCATATCCGCCACCGCCGCGCCGGAGGGCAGGCCGCCCCCCTCCTCCATCAGCCGGGAGCCCTTTTTCAGGGCCAGGGTGTGCACCGTCACGTTCTCCGGCCCCAGGTCCAGCACCTGCTCCAGGGAGGCGCGGAAGCCCTCCGCGCTGTCGCCGGGCAGCCCGGCGATGAGATCCATGTTGATGCAGCCGATGCCGCTCTCCCGGGCCAGGGCGTAGGCCCGGAGAATGTCGTCCGCCCGGTGGGCCCGGCCCATCCGCTCCAGCACCGCGTCCTGCATGGTCTGGGGGTTCACCGACACCCGCGAGCACCCCCGGCGGGCCAGTACCGCCAGCTTCTCCGCCGTGATGGTGTCCGGCCGCCCGGCCTCCACCGTGTACTCGGTGCAGCCCGACAGGTCGATGTGCTCCGCCAGCTCCCCCATGAGCCGGTCGAGCTGGGGGGCGGAGAGGGTGGTGGGGGTGCCGCCGCCGAAGTAGACGGTGCGCACCCGCATCCCCGCGTCCGCCAGCATGGTCCCCGTGGCGGCCAGCTCCCGGCACAGGGCGTCCAGGAAGGGGTCAATGAGCTTGAGGGCCCGCCCCACGTCGGCGGAGACGAAGGAGCAGTAGGCGCACCGGGTGGGGCAGAAGGGGATGCCCACGTAGAGGGAGACCTCGCCGGGGGCCAGGCTGCGCAGGGCCGCCAGGCTGGCCCCGGCGCAGTCCATGGCCAGCCGCCGCCGTCCCTCCGTCACCCGGTAGGTGTCCCGCAGCAGCCGCTCCGCCTGGGCCGGGCTGGCCCCGGCCAGCATGGCCTTGGTGGGGATCTTCACCGGCCGCACCCCGGTCAGCGCCCCCCAGGGGGGCTCGCCGCCCCGGGCGGCGGTGCCCGCGTCGTAGAAGGCCAGCTTCAAAATCCGCTGGAGCGCCCGGTCGGTGGACAGCGGGTCGGTCAGCTCCGCCGTCCGGCATCGGCGGGCGGCCCGGTATTCCCGTCCCCCATAGCTCAGCGCCGCCGTGGCGGTGGCCCAGACCGCCCCCCGGTGCAGGGAGAGCACCAGCGCGTCCTCCCCCGGCGCCGGGGGCCCGGCGGGATACCCCGGCCGCTGGGCGGGGAACAGCGTCAGCAGCATCTGCTCGGCGGCGTATTTGTAGTCGTGTCCGTGTAAATACAGCTTCATGGGCCGTGTCCTTTCTCCGGGGGCGGCGGCCTTCCGCCTCAGCCCTCCATGGCCTCCCGCAGGTAATAGTTGGTCTTGCGCTCCTGCTCCAGGGTGGAGGCCCCCATGTGGCCGGGAAGCACGTGGTAGTCGCCGGAGAGGCGGCCCAGCCGCCCCAGGGAGGCCATGATCTCCTCGTAGGAGCCGCCCTCAAAGTCGGTGCGGCCCATGGAGCCCTGGAACAGGGTGTCGCCGGTGAGGAGCACGTCCCCCACCTTCAGCGTCACCCCGCCGGGGGTGTGGCCGGGGGTGTGGAGCACCTCAATATCCATCTTCCCCAGCTTCACCACGTCCCCGTCCTGATAGGGCGTCGTCTCCGCGCCGACGGCGGGGAACACGTCGCCCCCCACCAGGGCCGCGTCGGCCGGGTGGAGGTACACCGGCACCCCGGGCAGGGCGGCGCACAGCTCGGCCACGCCGCCGGTGTGGTCGAAGTGGGCGTGGGTCAGCAGGATGAGCTTGAGCTCCATCCCGTCCGCCTTTAGCTGGGCCAGGATACGCGCCCCCTCCCCGCCGGGATCCACCACGGCGGCGGTACGGGTCTCCTCATCCTCCAGCAAATAGCAGTTGGTGCCCAGCTGGCCCACCTGCATCACTTTGATCTGCATCCTTTTTCACCTCATCAATGGTTGTCTGTGCCTGCGCCTCCGTGGGCGGCCACAAGGGCCCCCCCTACCGGGCGGAATGCCTCCTGATATGACATCGTATTCGGCGGAATTCGTAGGGGCGGCCCTTGTGGCCGCCCGCAAACGCCGGGGCGCGTTCGGCCCTACATCTGGTCGGTGTCCAGCAGAATGGTCACTGGCCCGTCGTTCTGCGAGTACACCTGCATATCCGCGCCGACCCCCCCACGGGGCGGGAGCCCCGTGG
>NZ_CAXSQB010000088.1:0-6012 GCF_964239415.1 Clostridium sp. ATCC BAA-442
TTTCTGGGCAGCATGTCCAGTTTGATCACCGGAGGTAGGGGCGGCCCTTGTGGCCGCCCGCCGCGGCAGGTTCAGGCGGGGGGTTACGGCGGCATCAGCCGCACTTGGAGTAGCCGCAGTCGCGGCAGGTGACGCAGCCGCCCTCATGCTCCAGCCGCGCGCCGCACTCGGGGCAGAACTTGGCCAGCTTGGCCTCGGCGGGGGTCATATCGGGGTGGGGGACAGGCGTGGCAGTCTTGGACGCGGCGCTGATGGGCGCGGGGGCGGGGCAGCCGCCGCCCTGTTGGGAGACCTTGAGCACCTTTTCCAGGGCCTTGGCGATGGCGTCGGGGCAGGAGGTGACGGGCACGCCCTGCTGCCGGAGGCAGGAGGGGCAGCGGATCCCCTTGAGCTGGGTGATGATCTCCTTGGGGTCCATACCCGAGCGGATGGCCACGCTGGTCAGGCGGGCGGTGGCCTCACTCTGGCTGGGACAGCCTCCGGCCCGGCCGGTGTTGGTGAATACCTCACAGATGCCGTTCTCGTCGTAGTTGACAGTGATATAAAGGTTGCCGCAGCCGATGCGCACCTTCTCGGTAAAGCCGCTGGTGACGGCGGGGCGCGGCCTCGGCTGGATATGGCCGTAGGCTCCGGATTTGATCAGGCAGGCCGTGCCCTCGCAGCCGGAGTCCAGCACGGCGTCCACCACCGGGTCGCCGGTGGCGGCCTTGCCGTCGTTGACCTTGCCGATGTTGAGCACCTGCTCGTTGCGGCTTCCGTCCCGGTAGATGGTGGTGCCCTTGCAGCCCAGAGTGAAGGCCAGCCGGTAGACCTCGGCGACCTCCTCCTTGGTGGCGGAGTTGGGGAAGTTCACCGTCTTGCTCACCGCGTTGTCTGTGTACCGCTGGAAGGCGGCCTGCATTTTCACATGCCAGATGGGGGACACGTCGTGGGCGCAGACGAACACCCGCCGGATGTCCTCCGGGATGCCGTCCACGTGGGCCAGGGAGCCCTGCTCCACGATTTTGTGCATCAGCTCGTCGGAGTAGATGCCCGCCTCCACCAGCCTGTCCTTCAGAATCTGATTGGTCTCGATGAGGTGGGTGCCGTCCATCACATTGCGGATATAGGCGTAGGCGAACACCGGCTCCACGCCGGAGGATACCCCGGCGATGATGGACAGGGTGCCGGTGGGGGCAATGGTGGTGACGGTGGCGTTTCGGATGGGCCTGCCGTCCCTGTAGATACTCTGGTCAAAGAGGGGGAAGGGGCCCCGGATCTCGGCCAGCTCCTCGCTGGCCTGGTGGCCGATGGAATTCACCGTGTCCATGATCTCCTCGGCCAGGGCGACGCCCTCCTCGCTGTTGTAGGGCACACCCATGTGGAGGAGCATGTCCGCAAAGCCCATGACGCCCAGGCCGATCTTGCGGGTGGAGCGGGTCATCCGGTCGATCTCGGGCAGGGGGTACTGGTTGACCTCAATCACGTTGTCCAGGAAGTGGACGGCGGTGCGGATGGTCTTTTCCAGCTTGGCCCGGTCCAGCACCCACCCGGCGGGGGTCTTCATCAGGTGGTTGACCAGGTTGATGGAGCCCAGGTTGCAGCTCTCATAGGGCAGCAGCGGCTGCTCTCCGCAGGGGTTGGTGGACTCGATCTCCCCCTGGCTGGGCACCACGTTGTCCCGGTTCAGCCGGTCCAGGAAGATGATGCCCGGCTCGCCGGTCTGCCAGGCCGAGGTGACAATGGCATCAAAGACCGCCCGGGCGCTGTGCTGGCCCACCACCCGGCCGGTGGCGGGGTCCACCAGGTCGTAGGGCTTGTCCTGGCTCACCGCCTCCATAAACGCCTCGGTGATGCCCACGGAGAGGTTGAAGTTGGTGATCTCGCGGGTATCGTTCTTGCAGGTGATGAACTCCAGAATATCGGGGTGGTCCACCCGCAGAATCCCCATGTTGGCGCCCCGGCGGGTGCCGCCCTGCTTCACCGCCTCGGTGGCGGCGTTGAACACCTTCATAAAGGAGATGGGGCCGGAGGCCACGCCGCCGGTGGAGTTGACGGTGGAGCCCTTGGGCCGCAGGCGGGAGAAGGAGAAGCCGGTGCCGCCGCCGCTCTTGTGGATCAGCGCAGCGTTCTTGATGGCGTCGAAGATGTCCTCCATGGAGTCGGCCACCGGCAGCACGAAGCAGGCGGAGAGCTGGCCCAGGGGGCGGCCCGCGTTCATGAGGGTGGGGGAGTTGGGCAGGAAGTCCAGGCTGACCATCAGCTCATAAAACTCCTTGGCCGTGGCCACCACGTCCGCCTTGGAATCAAAGCGGCGGTCACCCTCGGCCACAGCGTTGGCCACCCGGCGGAACAGGCCGTCCACGGTCTCGGTGGGCTGTCCCTGCTCGTCCCGGGCCAGGTAGCGCCGCTCCAGCACGGCCTTTGCGTTTTCCGAAATGGGCATATCGTATCTCTCCTCCAGTTGTATTCGAACACAAGATATTGTACCCGCATGAAAGAGAGTTGTCAATATTTCGTTCCTTGTCGGGGAGATAGAAAATTGCTATAATACTTTGGTAATCTTTTTGTGGAGGTGGCGCAATGGAGGCCCGTCAACCCTTTTCCCGCCTGGGCTGGGCCCTGTTCGCCCAGATGGCCGTCATGCTGGCGGCCCAGTGGGGGGTGCTGCTTCTGGCCAGGGCGGCACGGCCCGGCCTGCTGGGAGAGCCGGTGTTTCTGTGGGCGGCGTCCGTCCTGGGGGCCTACGGGCTGGGGATTCCCGCCGCCTGTCTGGTGCTGTGGGGGACGGCGGCCCCGCCCGCCCCGGCCCGCCGCCCGCTGGGGCCGGTCCGCTTCGCGGCCCTTTGGGCCGGCTCCGTGGGGCTGGCCTATCTGGCGAATGGGGCTACCCTGCTCCTCACCGGCCTGCTGGGGCGGCTCCGGGGCGCGGCGGTGGTCAACCCGGTGGAGTCCATCGGCCTCTACCCCCTTCCGCTCCAGCTCCTGCTGGCCGGGCTCATCGCCCCTGCGGCGGAGGAGCTTCTGTTCCGCAGGCTGCTGCTGCGCCGCCTGCGGCCCTATGGGGAGCGCTTTGCGCTGGTGGCCTCCGCCCTTTGCTTCGGCCTGTTTCACGGAAATCTGAACCAGTTTTTTTATGCCTTTCTTCTGGGGCTGGTGCTGGCGGAGCTGGCGCTCTCCACCGGCTGCCTGTGGCAGGCTGTCCTCCTCCACGCGCTGGTCAACCTCTTTTCCATCCTCTGGGGCTGGCTGGGCGGCCCGGTGGTGGTGACGGGTGTGCTGATGCTGGCAGGCGCCATGGTGCCGTTCCGGCTGATCCCCGCGCTTCTGGCCCGTCCGGACGCAGAGCGCGGAACATGGCGGCGCTTTCTCACCAGCCCCGGTTTGCTCTGCTTCGGCGCGCTGTCCCTGTCCCTGGCGCTGTCTTATTTGATTTGAAAGGGTGGATCGTATTATGGTAGAGCTCTGCTTCAACCAGTCGGCACAGGGAGCGCTGAAGATGGCTCAGCACTGCGGCGGCAAAGGCCGCCACAGCGTCGGGATTGTATTTTGCACGTCGGAGGACGGGGAGAAGCCCTCCCGCCGGGCGGTCAGGGCGCGGCTGCGGAAGGTGCGGGCCGAGCAGGACCGGCTGGACAGGTATGCCGTCCCCCTGGGGAACAAAAGCTCCGACGTACTCTGCCTGGGGCTGGCTCTATCCCTGGGGGACATCGCCGCCCCTCTGGCGGAGGACGGACCCCGGCGGGCGCTGTTCCGGCAGTTCCACACCGACTTCCCGCTGGACGGGGCGGAGGCCGACGCGGACTGGAGGGAGGTTCTGGCCGCTGCGGAGGAGCTGAGGGCCCGGGCCGCTACCGGGGAGGAGGTGCGCATCTGGGCGGACGACACCCCGGACGGGGCCTGCGGCCTGCGCCACGCGGCCGCCCTCCTGGCCGGGCTGGACGCCAGGGTGACCCTGGTTTCCCTGCCCCGGTGGTGGGAGCGGCCGGACGGCGCGGTGGTGCGCTGGGAGCGGGGCTGGGGCGAGGTACACCCCGAGGAGTTCGGCCTGCATTTGGGCGGGGCGGAGGAGCTGACCCGTCCGGTGCTGCGCATGCTGGCCCTGGAATGGGAGCGGCTGAGGGAGGAGAACGCCCCCCTCCGGGCGGTGGTCAACGGCAGGGTGATGGGGGTGTCGGAGGACTTCTATGACCCCGTCCTCCGCCGTTGCTTCACGGAGAAGCCGCAGAAGGTGGCGAACGTACTGGGACAGGCCCTGGTTCAGCTCTCCGGCGTGGGGGACTGGCTGCTGGCCCGGCGGCTGCGCGCCATGGCGGAGGCCGGGGCGGTCCGGGTGGACGAGGCGGGGAGCACCCGCGGCTTTTACGGGGCCGCGGTCTGTCTGGCCTGAACGGCAGGGCCCGGGGACGGCAGCGCCCCCCCCCCCCCCCCCCGGGGCCGATTTATGGGTATGCGTTCCAGTACATCTCTCCGGCCTCCAGGGGAAGGCCCCGGGCGGCAAAGAGCTCGTCCACCGTGCAGAACAGGTAGCCCTGCTGGTGGAGCTGGTCTACAATCTGGAGGGCGGCGTCCACCGACTCGGGGAAGATGTCGTGCATCAGGATGATTCCGCCGTCCCTGGCCCCGGCCACCACCTCCCGCACCACCCGGTCGGTGTTCTGATCCCGCCAGTCCTCCGGGTCGATGGACCACAGGATGATGGGGCAGCCCGCCCAGGCCTTTACACTCTCGTCCAGCATGCCGTAGGGGGGACGGAGCAGGAAGTCGTTGTGGCCCAGGGTGGACTTGAGCAGGGCCCGGGTGGTCTCCACCTGGGCGTCGAAGTCGGTCCGGCTCAGATCGGTGAGCTTGACGTGGTCGAAGGTGTGGATGCCCACCTGGTGCCCCTCCTCGTCCATCCGGCGCACCACGTCCCCGTTGTTCTCTATCTGGGCTCCGATGAGGAAAAAGGTGGCCTTCACCCCGCGCTCCGAGAGACCGTCCAGCAGGCGGGTGGTGGTGGAGCGGCGGGGGCCGTCGTCAAAGGTGAGGGCGATCAGCTTCTGTCCCGCTGGAACCGTGGGGCAAGGCTCCCCCTCTCCGGCCTCCAGCACTGCATCGGCCTCCGCCGCCGGCCCCGGCGCGGCCGGGAGCATCCACCCGGCCAGCGCAAAAAGCAGCAGCAGCGCGGGGACAAATGCCCGCGCCCGCCGCCGCCAGGAAGTTCGCTCCATCCCGCCCGCCGCCTTTCCAAAATCCTTTGGCCTTAGTATGCGCTGCTGGCGGGATTGCTTGCGATGTAAATTCTGTTATTGTGCCCGGGGATCGGGGTCACCGCTGAGGGAGAGCATGTATTCATAGTAGGGGAGCAGGAACTCGTACCCCTCCAGCAGGAGATCCACCAGATCGTGGGACCAGAGCGGCTCACCGTGGGGGGCGTCGTGGGAGAGGGCGAAGCTCTTTTTGCTGTACCAGGGGGTGAGCAGCCGGGAGGGGGCGGCCTTGGGGCGCTTGTAGTCCTCCCCCTCCAGCACAAATACGTCCTGCTTCTGGAAGCGGCGGGCCAGCTTTTCCATGGCCTTGGGCTCCCGGTCCATGCGGGCGCGGAACTTGGCCATGGTGACGGCCGGAGCCTGCCAAAAGCCCATGCCGTAGGAGTAGCCCTCCGGGCCCAGCTCGAACCAGAACACCGGCTCGGCGCAGCCCTCCTCGTGGGGGCGGGTCAGGCTCAGCCACAGATGGTCCTTGTAGGGGCCGCGGCCGAAGAGCCGCCGGGCGTCCCGGTAGATGCGGGACACCTTGCAGATGAGGTCCAGGTCGGGATGGCGGTCGGTAAAGGCCCCGTACACCTCGTCGGCCAGCGCCTTCATGGGCCGCTGAAAGGTGGTCAGGTACTCCTCCTTGTGGGCCTCGAACCAGCCCTTTTCGTTGTTGAACCGGATGCCCCACATGAAGTCCACGGTGGCGCCGGAAAAGCCTTGAAACATAAAGAACCTTCTTTCTCTCTATAAGAGCGGAGGCCCTTTGGGCCTCCGCTCAGCCAGTCGAAAAGGT
>NZ_CAXSQB010000088.1:6102-6383 GCF_964239415.1 Clostridium sp. ATCC BAA-442
GGGCCCTCCACTCTTGTTTTAGGGTCAGGCGGCGGGCGCCGCTGAGGGTACGGCCGCCGGGGTGGACCCGGTTTCCGGCGTGACGGCCGGGGTCTCCTCCACCGGCTCCATGCCGGGACCGACGCCAGATTCCGGTGTGGCGGTGGCCTCCACAGGAGGGGTATATGCCGGCGGGGACTCCGGGCTGGGGGGGACAGTTGGACTGGGCTCCAGGGGAAGCACAGGTGTGGCGGTTGGGACGGGCGACGGAGTGCCGCCTGGCGTCGGACTGGGCGCAGGGG
>NZ_CAXSQB010000089.1:0-6144 GCF_964239415.1 Clostridium sp. ATCC BAA-442
GGGGGCCCCCCCGCGGGCGGCCATAAAGGCCGCCCCTACAACATATTTTCGGTCCCCTGAAACGCGCAGGATGTAGGGGCGGGGCTTGTCCCCGCCCGCAGGCCGGGCGGCTGTAGGGCTCAGCGGTTTATCTCCCTTTTGTCCGTGCGCCCTAAAATATAATCCACTGAGACATTATAATAATCTGCCAAAGCGAGTAAATGCCTTGTTGGGGGCAAGGCATCTGTAATTTCCAAACGCTGATAGTTTCTCCCCTGCACTCCAATCATTTCAGCCACTTGGTTTTGGGTCAGGCCGGCTTCTTTCCTTAATTCCTTTAACCGTTCTTTTGTCATAATACCCCTCTTTCCTATTGACACGATGACAATCATCGCATATAATAACGATGATCACCATCGTGTTAAGGAGGTTTTTTCATGGACGATATCTTCGAGGAGCTCTACTATCAGTTTGTCTATCTCCCGAAAAAGGACGCCTGTCCTGAGCGCACCGCCCGTTGGGAACCCTTCTTCCACGGCGCTCCCCTGGACCTGGTCGACGCCAAGGACGGACTGGTCTACAACGCCTCCCTCACGGGCTTTCAGGAAGGGTTTCGTCTGGGGCTCCGTCTGGGACTGGCCCTCCCTCCTCCTGAAGATCTGCAACTGTGAGGGCCATCAGCTCCTCCTTGCCGGGCTTCTCCAGGGCGGCCACCCGGTCGGACTGGCGGGCCACCGCCCGCTCAAATACGTTGCGCACGTCCCGGGCGTTTCCGAAGTTCTCATCCCGCTCCTCATAGAGTGTTTTAAAATACGATTCGGCATATTCCGTCGCTTTATCATCCAACGTATACCCATTTTTCGCACACATGGACTGAAAAATCGCCAGAAGCTGGGCCCCGTTGTAGTCCTCGAAGTAAAAATACTTGTTGAAGCGGCTCTCCAGGCCGGGGTTGGCGTGGAGAAAGCGGCCCATCAGCTCGGTGTAGCCCGCCGCAATGACGATCAGATCGTCCCGGTGGTCCTCCATCCCCTTGAGCAGGGTCTCGATGGCCTCCCGCCCGAAGTCGTTGGGGGCGTCCTGGTTGGCCAGGGCATAGGCCTCGTCGATGAACAGCACGCCGCCCAGGGCCTTCTCGATGACCTCGCCGGTCTTGAGCGCGGTCTGGCCCACGAAGCCGGCCACCAGCCCGGAGCGGTCCACTTCCACAAGCTGCCCCTTGGACAGTACGCCGATGGCCCGGTAGATTTTGGCCAGCAGGCGGGCCACAGTCGTCTTTCCGGTGCCCGGATTGCCCAGAAAGACCAGGTGGAGACTCATGGGAGGTACGGGCAGGCCGTGCTCCTGGCGCAGCCTGCGCACCTTCACCAGATTGATGAGGCTCTTTACGTCGGCCTTCACCTTGTCCAGACCGCACAGGCCGTCCAGCTCGGCCATCAGCTCCTCCAGGCTGGGGGCGGGCTCCGCCTCCTCCCCGGCCGCCGCAGCCGCCTGTCCCGCTCCGGCGGGGGCGTCCGCCTTGGGAGGCGCAGGCCGCCGGGTGACGAAGTCCTTCACGTCCAGGGGCGCCTTCTCCCCCTTGAGGCCGTCCCGGTCGCAGAGGGCGGAGAGGGTGTCGGCACAGGTGTTGACGAAGCCTGCCTCCTCCTCGCTCACCACGTCGTCCACAGCGGCAAAGAGCAGGAGCATCAGGGTGACCAGGTCGATAAAACGGCGGGCCAGGTGGGTGCCGGACACCTTGTCGCAGGCCCGCATCCGGGCGAAGAAGTCGGGCACCCGGAAGCCGGGGTACTCGCTGACGGCGGTGGACAGCTCCCAGAACAGAATGGAGGGGGCCGGATTGCCCTTGGTATAGATGGCATTATAGTACTCCACGTGGCGGGGGGTGAGGGAGGCGCCGTCCCGCTGCCACACGCCCAAGGCGCAGGCCCGGAGAAAGACATCCGCCTCCTGGGTGAACTTCACCCGCAGGGTGGCGTCTGCGATCTGCCGCCGGAAGGCGGTCACCCCTTCACTGTACTGCTTGTGCACCTCGGCGGCGCTGAGAGAACCTTTCACGCTGCAACACCTCGTTTTTCGGTTAGTGTTATTATATCCGAATCAGACCGCCCGCGCAAGGAGGCAGTTCAGTTGACATAAATATTAAAAAACCTTTACATTTTTCCCCACGCCGTTGACGGATGGCCGTCCGCCGTTGTAAAATAACTCTAAGAATGTCGACTGGAGGGATTTCCGATGGCATCCAAGCGGACCCGCGCCAATAAGCCCGAAATGATCCACTGCCCTTACTGTGGGGAGGACTACTCCTCTACCTATAAGCACTGCCCCTTTTGTGACGAGGTCGAGCCCGCGGAGGACGACTACCAAACCGACGAATACGACGAGGCCCCCCGCTCCAGGGGCGGCAAGCGCCTGGTGACCAATACCCGGGGCGGCGGCTACGGCGGGGGCACTTCACCGCTGAAGATCATCGGCACGGTGGTCTCCCTGGCCCTGATCGTGGCGGCGGTCATCATCGTCATCACCATCATCCGGCCCCTGGTGGCCAAGGGCGACGTGGACGGCCCGGCGGACAACACCACGCCGGTGGAAAGCGTGACCCCCACCCCGGACGCCAGCCCGTCGGAGACCGAGCCCGCCGGTGAGAGCACGCCTCCAGTGGCGGAGCCCCCCGGCGACACCATCCCCGAGGGGCAGACGGCCACCGGCTTCACTCTGAGCAAGAGTGAGTTTACCCTCAGCGACAAGTGGCCCAATCCCATCACCCTGACGGTCACCTTTATCCCCGACGGCTCCGCCGGGAAGATCACCTGGAGCAGCAGCGACCCTGAGGTGGTATCGGTGGACGAGAACGGCAAGGTGAGCCACGGCAGCAAGCAGGGCAGCGCCACCATCACCGCCACCATGGCCGGCGGCGTCACCCAGACCTGTCTGGTTCACAACTCCGTCACCTCCGGCGCATCCTCCTCCAGCGGGAGCGGCTCCGGCGCCTCCGGCGCCCTGTCCCTCAACCGGACGGACTTCACCCTGGAGGCCGGACAGGCCTTCCAGGTGAAGGTGAGCGGCACCTCCTCCACCCCTACCTGGAGCATCGGCAACACCGCCGTAGCCACCGTCTCCGGCGATGGCACCGTCAAGCACGTGGGCAAGGGCCAAACCACCCTCACCTGCACCGTGGACGGCAAGACCCTAACCTGTATCGTGCGCTGCAACTGAACCTGAATAGCGGCATGGCACCAGGGCCATGCCGCTTTCTTATATCTCCTATCTCCGGCCCCGGCGGGCCGCATCCAGTCCAAAAAGGGGATATGACCTTCGCGGTCATATCCCCTTTTTGACTCACACCTCCATGATGACAGGCAGGATCATGGGGTTGCGCTTGGTTTTCTTGTAGAGGAAGCCGGAGATGGCGTTCTTGATCTCCGACTTGATGGAGGCCCAATCGTTCATGGTGTCCATCCGGCACTCCTCCAGGGCCTTGACGGCCACCTTCCGCAGCTCCTCCATAAGCCCCTCGGACTCCTTCACATACACGAAGCCGCGGGTGATGATGTCGGGGCCGGAGACCACGCTGCCGTCCTCCCCGGACATAGAGACCACCACGACGATCATGCCGTCCTCGGCCAGGTGCTTGCGGTCGCGCAGCACCACGCTGCCCACGTCGCCCACGCCGTAGCCGTCCACAAACACACGCCCGGCGGGCACGGTGCCGTTGATCTTGGCGGAGTTGGGGGTCAGCTCGATGACCTTGCCGATGTCGCTGATGAGGATGTTCTTGGGGGGCATGCCCATCTGCTGGGCCAGCTTGGCGTGGGTCTTGAGGTGCCGCTGCTCGCCGTGGACGGGAATGAAGAATTTGGGCTTCACCAGGGCGTGGATGATCTTCAGCTCCTCCTGGCAGGCGTGGCCCGACACGTGGAGGGCGCCCAGCCGCTCGTTGACCACCTCGGCGTCCTTGCGGTAGAGCTCGTTGATGACGCTGCCGATGGCGTTCTCGTTGCCGGGGATGGCGGAGGCGGAGAGGATCACCCGGTCGCCGGCCTGGATCTCCACCTGGCGGTGGGTGTTGAAGGCCATGCGGGTCAGGGCGGACATGGTCTCGCCCTGGCTGCCGGTGGTGATGATGCAGATCTTGTGCTTGGGCAGGCTCTTGATGTGGGCCAGATCCACCAGCACGCCGTCGGGAATGTTCATATATCCCAGCTCGGTGGACACCTTCATGGCGTTCTCCATGGAGCGGCCAGTGACCGCCACCTTGCGGCCGTACCGGGCCGCCACGTCGATGATCTGCTGGATGCGGTCCACATTGGAGGCGAAGGTGGTGACGATGATGCGCTGCTGGCAGCCGCGGAACAGGGCGTCAAAGGAGTCGCCCACGCTGCGCTCGCTCTTGGTAAAGCCGGGGCGCTCCACGTTGGTGGAGTCGGCCAGCAGGGCCAGCACGCCCTCCTTGCCCAGTTGCCCCAGGCGGCCCAGATCCATCATGCCGCCCTGGATGGGGGTGGGGTCGATCTTGAAGTCGCCGGTGTGCACCACCGTGCCCACACCGCACTTGATGGCGAAGCACACCGCGTCGGCGATGGAGTGGTTGGCGTGGATGAACTCCACGGAGAACTTGCCCGCCTTGACCACCTCGCCCGCCTCGCAGGTGATGAGCTTGGTCTTGTTCAGCAGGCGGTGCTCCTCCAGCTTCAGCTTCACCAGCCCCGCGGTCATGCGGGTGGCGTAGATGGGCACATTGATATCCCGCAGCAGATAGGGAATGGAGCCGATGTGATCCTCGTGTCCGTGGGTGAGGAAGATGCCCCGGATGCGGTCCTTGTTCTTGATGAGATAGGAGAAGTCGGGGATCACCACGTCGATGCCGTACATGTCGTCGTCGGGAAAGCCCATGCCCACGTCGATCACGATGATGTCCCCGCCGTACTCGTAGACGGTCATGTTCTTGCCGATCTCATTGAGTCCGCCCAGGGAGATGATTTTCAGTTTTTCAGCCATAGTAAGTCTTGGAACACTCCTTTTATTCTGAATCCATACAAATGGTATGTAAGGACCAGCGGAGCAGGGGCGCACGAAACCAAGGCGGTCCCGGTCCCCCGCCCGTTCCGGCCCTGCCTCGCCGGAAAGAGGGGGCGGCCGCTCCGCCGCCTGGCGCTCTTCTATGCCCGCTGTGTCCTGCTTATTCAAGCGCAAAATGCGCATAAAGCCATGATAGGTTATTTTAGTATACCATACCTTTGCGGAAAAGTATACCTCTATTTTTCCGGCAGGCCCCGGTCGGCCTCCTCCGCCCGGCGGGCACAGAAGGCGCACAGCTCCTCGGCCAGCTCGGCGCTGCGGGCCTCTCCCACGATCCGCAGAACGGCGCTGCGGGCCAGGGGCACCAGAGTGACCCACCCCTCGCCCTGGCGGACCCGCAGGCCGCCCCCAGCCGGCTGTGCCCCGGGCAGGGTGCGCAGCAGCACAGAGAGCACCTCCCCCTGCCCGCTTCGAAGGGAAACCTCCCGGCGGCGGAGGACGAAGCGGGGAATCTTCCCCGCCAGGCCATGGAGCCGCTCACCGGTCATGCCCAGGTGGGCGCAGATGCGGCAGGCGGCAAAGAGGGCGTCCCGCAGCCAGGGCAGCTCTCCGTACCGCGCCTCCGCCTCCGGCCCGTCCCGACCCAGCCGGAGGGCGCCGCCGTGGTAGCCGGCGGCCAGGGTGTCGATAGCTGCTGGGGCGGCTTCGGGCACCGCTACCCGCCCCGCCCCATCCTCATATTCGATGAGGGCCACAATGGTGAGCAACTGCTCCGGCGGGAGGGGTTCTCCCTCCTCATCCTCGGCCAGCAGCCGGAAGCCGCCCCGCCCAGTGCGGAAGGCGGGCACGCCAGGGCATGCCTCCCTCCGGACGGTGCAGCCCAGGCGCTCCAGGGCTTCCGCCAGGGCTCCGTCCGCCGGTTCCCTGCCGGGCACCGCCACCTCCAGGCGCCGGAGCGGAGCCTGGGTCACCTGGGACCGCTTGGCCGCATCGGCGGCATAGGCCGGGCGGACGCCGGTGACGGACTCCCACTGGCCCACCCGCCCGGCGGGCATCCGCCGCAGCTCACTGCGTAGCAGGGCCCCCTCCAGCCGGCGCTCCCGCGCCCGGCCCAGTGGCATCCCCCGGCGGTCAAAGAAGTAGAGC
>NZ_CAXSQB010000090.1:1513-5772 GCF_964239415.1 Clostridium sp. ATCC BAA-442
AGTGCATTAGGTGCCCTTCGGGGAAAGTGGAGACAGGTGGTGCATGGTTGTCGTCAGCTCGTGTCGTGAGATGTTGGGTTAAGTCCCGCAACGAGCGCAACCCTTATTGTTAGTTGCTACGCAAGAGCACTCTAGCGAGACTGCCGTTGACAAAACGGAGGAAGGTGGGGACGACGTCAAATCATCATGCCCCTTATGTCCTGGGCCACACACGTACTACAATGGTGGTTAACAGAGGGAGGCAATACCGCGAGGTGGAGCAAATCCCTAAAAGCCATCCCAGTTCGGATTGCAGGCTGAAACCCGCCTGTATGAAGTTGGAATCGCTAGTAATCGCGGATCAGCATGCCGCGGTGAATACGTTCCCGGGCCTTGTACACACCGCCCGTCACACCATGAGAGTCGGGAACACCCGAAGTCCGTAGCCTAACCGCAAGGAGGGCGCGGCCGAAGGTGGGTTCGATAATTGGGGTGAAGTCGTAACAAGGTAGCCGTATCGGAAGGTGCGGCTGGATCACCTCCTTTCTAAGGAGACTTCAACGGAAGTAGTTTTCTGTTGTAACGTCCTAAGGTCAGCTTTCTGGAGCGAATGGCTTTCACGTTGTTTAATTTAGAGGGTACACTCTCGGGTACCCGAACAGAGCCCGGCGAAGCGGGTCTGTTCGGGAGAGGAGACGCAAGAGAGCGCAGTGAGGGATGGCCGTGAGGACGTCACGAACGGAGCGGACTTTGCGTCGACGACGACGGGCCCATAGCTCAGCTGGCTAGAGCGCACGACTGATAATCGTGAGGTCGGTGGTTCGAGTCCACTTGGGCCCACCACCAAAACCCTGGGGGTTTAGTTCAGCTGGTAGAACACCTGCTTTGCAAGCAGGGGGTCACCGGTTCGAGTCCGGTAACCTCCACCAATTTAAGAATGGATTTTAACACTCAAGGGATTGAGTGTTAAAATCTGGCCTTAAAGGCTGGAAGGCGGCACCTTGAAAACTGAACAATGTAGATCGAAAGTACAAGAGCAAGCAACAGAGGGCAAAACAGCAATGTTGTGGAACTAAGATAGAATGGCGAAAGCCGTTCTAGTAAGGGTAAAAACAATGGAGCTAATTGCAAAACTTCTGTGATGCCTGCATAATTCATGATTTTGAGAACAGCTCAGAGATGAGACTGTTCTACAAGGTCAAGCTAGAAAGAGCGCAAGGGGAATGCCTTGGCATCAGGAGCCGAAGAAGGACGTGACAAGCTGCGATAAGCTGCGGTGAGCTGCACATAAGCTTTGACCCGCAGATTTCCGAATGGGGAAACCCGGCAGAGCAATACTCTGTCAGCGTGCGTTGAATCAAATAGGCGTACGCGGGGAACCGCCTGAACTGAAACATCTAAGTAGGGCGAGGAAGAGAAATCAACCGAGATTCCGCTAGTAGTGGCGAGCGAACGCGGAAGAGGGCAAACCGGAGGATTTATCCTCCGGGGTTGTGGACAGTTTTTTAGCAACTGGAACTAGGAGAACGGTATGGGAAGGCCGGCCATAGCGGGTGATAGCCCCGTATCCGAAAGGGAAGGTTGTGCGACTGGATCCAGAGTACCGCCGGACACGTGAAACCCGGTGGGAAGCTGGGGGGACCACCCTCCAACCCTAAATACTACCTGATGACCGATAGAGGAGCAGTACCGTGAGGGAAAGGTGAAAAGGACCCCGGGAGGGGAGTGAAAGAGAACCTGAAACCTTGTGCTTACAAGCACTCAAAGCCCGTTAAAGGGTGATGAGGTACCTTTTGTAGAATGGTCCGGCGAGTTATTGTTACTGGCAAGCTTAAGGCATTCAGTGCCGGAGGCGAAGGGAGACCGAGTCTGAATAGGGCGTATGAAGTCAGTGGCAATAGACCCGAAACCGGGTGACCTATCCATGGGCAGGTTGAAGTGGGGGTAAAACCCCATGGAGGACCGAACGCACGCCCGTTGCAATGGTCGGCGATGACCTGTGGATAGCGGTGAAATTCCAATCGAACTCGGAGATAGCTGGTTCTCCCCGAAATAGCTTTAGGGCTAGCGTTGGCTTAGATTACCGGAGGTAAAGCACTGAATGGGCTAGGGGCCGATAAGGTTACTGAACCCTATCAAACTCTGAATGCCGGATAATTGATGGCCAGCAGTCAGTCTACGTGAGATAAGTCTCGTGGACAAAAGGGAAACAGCCCAGACCCACAGCTAAGGTCCCAAAGATACGCTAAGTGGAAAACGATGTGGAGTTGCGAAAACAACCAGGATGTTGGCTTAGAAGCAGCCACTCATTAAAAGAGTGCGTAATAGCTCACTGGTCGAGTGACTCTGCGCGGAAAATATAACGGGGCTAAGCGTAACACCGAAGCTTGGGCTGCACAGCAATGTGCGGGGTAGGGGAGCGTCGAATATGGGGTGAAGTCGCAGCGGAAGCAGCGGTGGACTGTATTCGAGTGAGAATGCCGGAATGAGTAGCGAGAATTATGTGGGAATCATAATGGCCGAAAATCTAAGGTTTCCTGGGGAAGGTTCGTCCGCCCAGGGTAAGCCGGGAGCTAAGGCGAGGCCGAAAGGCGTAGTCGATGCACATACGGTTGAAATTCCGTAGCCACCGAACCTTAAGTACACTGACACATGGAGATAGCGGGACCCGGGCGTTGGTTGACCCGGGCGTAAGGGACCGAACTTTAGTAGGGAAGTCCGCGATGCTCTGTGGCGAGAAAAGGTGTATGGTATGCTAAGGTGCCCGTACCGCAAACCGACACAGGTAGATGAGGAGAGAATCCTAAGGCCAACGGGAGAAGGGTTGTTAAGGAACTCGGCAAAATGACCCCGTAACTTCGGGATAAGGGGAGCCTCCTACGGGAGGCCGCAGCGAATAGGCCCAAGCGACTGTTTACCAAAAACACAGGTCTCTGCTAAATCGAAAGATGACGTATAGGGGCTGACGCCTGCCCGGTGCTGGAAGGTTAAGAGGAGATGTTAGCCGCAAGGCGAAGCATTGAATCGAAGCCCCAGTAAACGGCGGCCGTAACTATAACGGTCCTAAGGTAGCGAAATTCCTTGTCAGGTAAGTTCTGACCCGCACGAATGGCGTAACGACTTGGGCGCTGTCTCAACAGCCCACCCGGCGAAATTGTTGTACTGGTGAAGAAGCCAGTTACCCGCAACTAGACGGAAAGACCCCATGGAGCTTTACTGTAGCTTAATACTGGAAATCGGTAAATCATGTACAGGATAGGTGGGAGACTTGGAAGCCAGGGCGTCAGCTTTGGTGGAGTCAACCTTGGGATACCACCCTTGATTTGCTGGTTTTCTAACCTGCGGCCGTGAATCCGGTCGGGGGACACTGTTAGGTGGGCAGTTTGACTGGGGCGGTCGCCTCCTAAAAGGTAACGGAGGCGCTCAAAGGTTCGTTCAGCACGGACGGAAACCGTGCAGTGAGTGTAAACGCATAAACGAGCCTAACTGCGAGACCGACGGGTCGAGCAGTAACGAAAGTTGGAGTTAGTGATCCGGCGGTATGCAAGTGGAAGTGCCGTCGCTCAACGGATAAAAGCTACCCTGGGGATAACAGGCTGATCTCCCCCAAGCGTCCACAGCGACGGGGAGGTTTGGCACCTCGATGTCGGCTCGTCACATCCTGGGGCTGTATTCGGTCCCAAGGGTTCGGCTGTTCGCCGATTAAAGTGGCACGCGAGCTGGGTTCAGAACGTCGTGAGACAGTTCGGTCCCTATCTGTTGCGGGCGTAAGAGATTTGAAGGGAGCTGTCCTTAGTACGAGAGGACCGGGATGGACGTACCTCTGGTGCACCAGTTGTCCTGCCAAGGGCATAGCTGGGTAGCTATGTACGGACGAGATAAACGCTGAAGGCATCTAAGCGTGAAACTCCCCCTAAGATTAGATCTCTCATTCGAAAGAAGTAAGGCACGACGTAGACTATGTCGTTGATAGGCCGGAGGTGGAAGCACGGTAACGTGTGCAGCTGACCGGTACTAATAAGCCGAGGGCTTGACCTTAACATGGATGATTGCAGGCGCTTGCGAAGTGCGGAAGATTTACATTGTTCGGTTTTGAGGGTGCAGCACCCTGGATGGTGGCGACAAGCGCCTTTAGCTCAGCTGGTAGAGCAACTGACTCTTAATCAGTGGGTCCCCGGTTCGAATCCGTGAAGGCGCACCAATGGCCCGTTGGTCAAGCGGCTAAGACGGCGGCCTCTCACGCCGCAAACGTGGGTTCGATTCCCGCACGGGTCACCATC
>NZ_CAXSQB010000091.1:0-5764 GCF_964239415.1 Clostridium sp. ATCC BAA-442
CCTCCCTCCCCTATCCCAAACGCCCCTACCGCCGCATCCGGCTGGACGCCATGGCGGACGCGGAGCTGCTGCGCCGCAACAAGGCCCGGCTCAAGTTCTCCCGCAAGGTCTCCGCCGCCCTGGTGGAGGAGGCCGTGGACTCCCTGGCCCAGGCCAAAGCCATGCACGACGAGCTGGAGGGCCTCTACAACCCCCACGTGGACTTCGACCGGGTCTACCAGACGGCCCAGGCCATCACCGACGAGCTCACCGCCCGCCTGTAACCAAAAGGAGAGGGGGGGGGCTGCCGCGGATGCGGCACCCTCTCCTGCTGTTTGGGATAGGAATGGGAGGGGGGATTAAGCCTGAGGGCCGGCCTTGTGGTGCATGGCCACGGGCTTGACGTTGAAGTTGGAGCGGTACTCGGTCTCGTGCCAGAAGATATCCTCGGCCACCAGGCACTCGGGGTTGAGCTCCACCCCGTCCAGGATGATCTCCTTGAACTTCTTGTACCCGGCGCGGTCGATGAGGTGGCCGCCGTGGAGGTACTCGGGCTTGTAGTCCATGACCCAGGCGGAGAACTTCTGCCAGTTCTTGAGCACGCCAAGCACCACGTCCTCGGTGGCCCAGTTGAGGAACATCTTGCCGGTGCGGGGAGTCTGGCGGCCGGTGCGGCCGCCCAGGATCACCCGGTAGAACTTGGTCTCCTGGCGGGTCCAGGCGGAGGTGGGACAGGCCTTGACGCACTCGCCGCAGCCCACGCAGCAGCAGGGGTCCTTCTCGATCTTGCCGGTGCCCTCGTTGAGGGAGAGCACCCGGGTGGCGCCGTGCTCACAGGCGCGGACACAGGCGCCGCAGCCGATGCACCGCTCGGGGTGATAGGTCATGCGGGCCACGCCGATGATGCCGAAGTCGCACAGGTGGGCCTTGTTGCAGTCGTTGGGGCAGCCGGCGATGTTGATTTTGATATGGTAATGGCTGGGGAAGATGATGGGCTCGATCTTCCGGGCCAGCTCGAAGGTGTTGCAGTTGCCGCAGATGCAGTGGTAGTTGCCCACGCAGGCGGTGATGTTGCGGGCGCCGATGGTGGGGTAGCCGGCCTTGGGGTCCCAGGGCTGGGGCTCGTGGGCCACGGTGTCCATGTTGACGCCGCACAGCTCGGCGTCCACCTCTTTGATGTACTGCTCCAGATACTCGTTCACCGCGGGGATGTTCTCATACTTGATGCCGGTGATGTCGAAGGTCTGGCGGGTGCCGAAGTGGAAGTTGCCGTCGCCCCAGGTGTTGGCGATGTGCTCCACATAGCTGAGGTACTTGGCGTCCACCATACCGCCGGGCACGCGCATCTGGAGCATGAACTCGCCGGGCACCTTGGACTGCCGGAAGCAGTTCAGGCGCATCTTCTTGACATTGATATCATGATTCATCCTTCACACGCTCCTTCCTCAGTCCACCAGATCCCGGGCCACCGTGTAGGGGAACACGGGGCCGTCCAGGCACACGTATACCTCGTCGATGCGGCAGTGGCCGCACTTGCCCACGGCGCAGGACATCTTGCGCTCGAAGCTCATCCACACCTTTTCGGCGTCCACGCCGTTGTTCATCAGCTCCAGGCCGGTGAACTTCATCATGGGAGGGGGACCCACCACCACAACGGCGTAGTCGCCGTCGAAGGAGTCGAAGGGGATCTCCTTGACAAAGGTGGTGACCAGGCCGGTGCGCCAGCCCTCCTTGGCGTCGTTGTCCAGGGCATAGATGGTGGAGAATTTCTCCTTCCAGGCCTCCAGCTCGCTGTGGAACACGATGCCGTCCTCATTCTTGAAGCCGGAGATGAGGTGCACGGACTTGGCAAAGCCGGGGTCCGCCGCCAGCATGTTGAGCATGGAGCGGACGGGGGCCAGGCCGGTGCCGCCGGTGATGACCACCAGGTGCTTGCCCCGGAACTGCTCCACGGGCCAGCCCTTGCCGTAGGGGCCGCGGAGGAAGAGGGTATCCCCCGCCTCCTTCTCAAAGATCACGTTGGTGACCTTACCCACGGAGCGGATGGTGAACTCCAGCCACCCGTCGCCCTGGGCGGACACGGAGATGGGGGCCTCGCCGATCATGGGGATGGAGAGCTGCATGAACTGGCCGTGGGCGGGCTTCGCGTCGGTGGCCACGCGGAAGGTCCACTCATGGCGGCTCTCTTTCTTCACGCTCAGGATTTCACAGGCCTGAGGCTGAACCGGATTCGTCATTTCGTTCCCCTCCTTCTTACTGCTGGGCCAGGCCGGCCTTGATCTCGTTCACGGCGGCGTTGACCTTGTTAACGGTGGCGGAAATGGAGATGAGCTCCGGGCAGCGGTGGGTGCACCGGCCGCAGCCCACGCACATGTGGCCCTCGCCGAAGCGGGCCTTGTAGTCGTGGAACTTGTGGAGCACCTTGTAGCGCATCCGCTCGCCGGCAGTGGAGCGGAACTCCCGCTGGCCGGCCATCTGGTCGAAGCCGGCGATCTGGCAGGAGGCGGTGACGCGGCGGCGCTCGCCCACCTCGGGGTTGTCGCCGTAGATGACGTCGCGGGTGGTGAAGCAGGTGCAGGTGGAGCAGGCCACGGTACAGGCGCCGCAGGAGATGCAGCGGCCGTCAAACTCCTTCCACATGGGATGGCTCTTGAGGGCCAGGCGCACCGCCTTGTCGTCCAGATCGGGGACGGTGACCTTCAGCTCGTTCTCCTCCACAAAGGCGGGGGTGTAGCCGGCCTGGGGCATCCCCTCGAAGTAGGGGGCGAACGTCTCGTCGGTCACCTGAACCTGCACGCCCTCGTCGGAGAACTTCAGGGCCAGGGAGTAGTCGTCGGTCTTGTTGGTGCCCATGGACACGCAGAAGCAGGTGTCGTCGCCGCCGTTGCACTCCATCAGAGCGAATTTGACCTTCTCCCGCATCCGCTCATAATAGAGATCCGTATAGCCGCCGTTGCCCGCGTAGATCTTCGCCTGCACATGCTGGGCGTTGATGTCGCAGGGGCGGGCCAGAATCAGGATGGGCTTCTTGGGGCCCTTGCTGGCGCGGTACTCATCCTCTGTGAAGTAGAAGATGGCCTGCTGGATAGGGGTAAGAACCTCCTTGGCCGGGTAATCGGACTTGACCTGCCACACGATGTCCTCATAGTGCTCTACTTCCGCGTACTTGATGACATCCGTATCCGAGTAGCGGCCCTGCTTGGGGAAGCGCTTCGGGGCATAGACGCTGTAGTTCTGTTTGAGCGCCTGCAAAACGGCCTCTGCCTGTACGGCGTTCAGCGAGTAACCCATGCTGAATCCCTCCTAATTGAGTTAAGTTCTCCTTAAACATACCACCCGGGCCGCGGCGGTGAAAACTTTTAAATTGTTATGCTGCTATAATTATTTTTTATTTCTCCGGCAAAAGGGCTCGAAATTGCCAAACTTTTAACGAATTTCCCCGTTCTGTTGGATAAGACGTGCCCAAAATTTTTGCAGGCGACATGGCGTGACCGTAAAAAGCGCAGCCGCAAAGCGGCTGCGCTTTTTATAGTGTCCACAGGGCCCGGGAGGTCTCCCGCAGCTCCGCCTCAAAGGCGCTGTTCTTCCGCCAGAGGAAGGTGAACTCATGGGAGATCTGGAAGTCCGTGAGGGCTACCTGGCAGAGCGAGCCCTCGGCCAGCTCCTTCTCCACCGCCTTGCGGTAGAGGAAGGTGATGCCGCAGTCGGCCTTGACCAGCTCCTTGATGACGAACAGGTCGCTGATTTCCACAATGTGGCGGAAATCGCCCACGTGGTGGTTGCGCTCCTCCAGCACCCGCTCCAATACATCCCGGGAGCCGGAGCCCTGGTTGCGCAGGATGAGGTTCTCCCCGAACAGGGCGCTGAGGGGCCGGGGGGCCGCCTGGGCCAGGGGGTGAGCCGCCGCGCACACGCAGACATAGGGCTCCTGGGACCAGATGATGTAGTCGTACTCGCTCTTGCGGAAGTAGCCCTCCACCACGGCGAAGTCCAGCTCGCCGTCATTGATCATCCGCAGCAGAATCTGGGTGTTTTCCACCAGCATGTGGACATCCACGCGGGGATTGCGCTTCATATAGGCGGCCAGCCGCTCCGGCAGCAGGTATTCCCCGATGGTCAGGGTGGCCCCGAAGCGGATGGAGCGCCGCCCCAGGCGCAGATCCTTCACATCCCGTTTCAGCTTCTCCTCGTCGTGGAGCATGCACAGCGCGGCATTGCGCAGCAGCTCCCCCTCCTCGGTCAGCGCGAGGCGCTTGTTTTGATAGGAGAACAGCTTGACGCCGTAGTAGCTCTGGAGATACTGGATATGCTGGGTCACCGCGGGCTGGGTGATGTTCAGCTCCTCCGCCGCCCGCGTGTAGTTCCGGTGGCGGCACACCGCCAGAAAGGTATCCATCCGAAAATCAAGCATCGCAGTTTTCCCCCTTTCCCCCAGTATACTCCAAGAAAGGCCGGGGGAAAAGGGGCTATTTTGCGCGCAGCCCCTCGGGCCCCCGCAGACGCCAGCCCATGCCGCCCATGACCCCCTCCGGCAGCTCTGCCTCGTAGCGGTTCAGCCACCGGGAGAGAACGCACAGCAGCGCCCACACCCCGGCCTGGACGGATTCCGCCCCCTCCAGGTAGTTCCGCAGGGTATCCACCCGGTGCAGCGCGCGGTACATATCCCTCGCCATCTGAAGGCGGGGGACCTTGCACCGGCGGACCAGCCGGGTATAAAACCGCGCTTCGTCCATCTCCTCCTGCCGCCCCCACTCCAGGATCCACCGGATATACCAATAGCCCTTCCGGGTCCGGCTGATGCCCAGATAGTGCAGCAGCGCCGCCGCCTGATTTTCCTCTGGAATTTGAACACAACTCATATTTGTACCCCCTACTTTTCTTATTTGACTATTTATAGTAGTTTCTATAAGTAAATATAAATTATAAATAGTCATATTTCAAGAAATAAATAGTAAAATTAGTCACAGGAAATAGGAAGGGGGGTTGCTCATGGAGGAATTTGTCGCTGCACGTCTCTCTCAGTTACTCCGTCGAAAGGGTGTTTCCGCACGGGAGGCCAGTCGTCAAATTGGCCTGAGCGACACCTATCTGAATAATGTGGAAAATCAAAAACTTCTTCCATCCATGCGGAACTTTTTCCGCATCTGTGATTATTTCGGCGTAACACCCATGGAGTTCTTTGATGATGGGCGCCGATATCCCTCAAAAATCCGGCATCTCATGGATGAACTGGTGCAGTTGAGCGATGCGCAGTTGGATGCGGTAACGGCCGTGGTGGAGAACATGCGGAAGCCCTGAGTGATTTGTCGAATAGTCTTGCAATATATTTATATTTAACTTTCATTTTGAGCGCGGTCCCGGCGGCAATCCGCTGGTTGACCGCGCCCTTTTTCGTAGAGGCCGACGTCCCAGGGCAGCCTCTCTTGCCCCCCATTGGGACATTCACTGTCGCAGCCCTGTAGGGGCGGCCTTTATGGCCGCCCGCAGGCGATCGCCAGGGCCGCCTCAACGCTCCTCCGCGTAGGGGCCGATGCCCACATCGGCCCGCCTTATTCCGGGCTGAAGCGCCTTCCATGTTACCCTTTTTGACACCTGTTTTCTTGTCATGCCTCCGGCGGGCCCCTTTCTGAGTGGCCAGAAAGGGGCGAAAGAGCCAGTTAAGGCGGGGGATTCCGATTTCCCCCGCCTTAACAATCCACCCCTTGAAACGGGGGGGGGGGGGGGGGGGGGGGGGGGGGGGGGGGGGGGGGGGGGGGGGGGGGGGGGGGGGGGGGGGGGGGGGGGG
>NZ_CAXSQB010000092.1:0-5637 GCF_964239415.1 Clostridium sp. ATCC BAA-442
GGGGATACTGGCGGGCTTTGTGGGGGGCTGGGCGGACGCTCTGATCTCCTTCCTGATCCAGGTGCTTCTGGCTATCCCCCAGCTCCCGGTCATGATCGTCATTGGGGCCTTTCTGGGGCAGAGCACCTGGAACCTGGTCTGGATCATCGCCGCCTTCTCCTGGGCCCCGGTGGCCCGGCAGATGCGGGCCAAGACCATCTCCATCCGGCGGCGGGACTACGTGCAGATGGCCCGGCTCTACGGCGGCGGAACCTGGTACCTCATCCGCACCCACATCGGCCATGAGCTGTGGCCTCTGCTCACCATCAATGCCCTGGCGGTGGTGGGACGGGCCATTCTCCAGGAGTCCTCCCTGGCCTTTCTGGGCCTGTCCGACCCGCTGGCCCGCTCCTGGGGTATGATGATCGCCCGGGCCGTGGACTTCCCCGGTCTCTACCGGACGGACTTCTGGACGTGGTGGCTCCTCCCGCCGGTGGGGGCGCTGGTGCTGTCCACGCTGCTGCTGCGCCTGCTGGTGGGCGGGCTGGAGGAACAACAGAGGAGGGACAAGCCGTGCTGCTGGAAGTGAACAACCTGTCGGTGTCCTACCCGGAGTTCACCCTTCACCCGGTGAGCTTTGCTCTGGACGCCGGGGAAATGCTCACCATCGTGGGGGAGTCGGGCAGCGGCAAGACCACCCTGGCCCGCGCCATCGCCTGCCTGTCCGAGCCGGAGGCCCAGGTCAGCGGGCAGGTGTACCTCAACGGCAGGGAGCTGCTGGCCATGGACGAGCGGGCGCGCAGGCCCCTGCGCATGAAGGAGTTCGCCCTCTCCTTCCAGAACTCGGCCGAGTGGCTCAACCCCTCCCTCACCCTGGCGGAGCACCTGCGGGAGGTGCTGTGCCGGGCGTACCGGGGGGCGGCCATGGCGGCGCGGATGGAGGAGCTGATGGCCCTGGTGGGTCTGGAGACGGCGGATCTGGAGCGCTATCCCCGGGAGCTGTCCGGCGGCATGGTGCAGAAGTTCCTGCTGGCCAACGCCCTGGCCCTCAACCCCGCCCTGGTGCTGCTGGACGAGCCCACCGGCGCCCTGGATATCGCCTCCAGCCGGGGGATCACGGCGCTGATCCAGGAATTAAACCGCAGGCTGGGCACCGCCTTCCTGGTCATCACCCACGACATGAAGCTGGCCGCCGACCTGGGCGGGCGGACGGTGGTGCTCTACGACGGGCACGTGGAGGAGGCGGGGGACACCCGCGCCCTTTTGGACCACCCCCGCCACCCCTACACCCGGGGCCTGCTCCAGTCGGCGGTGGGCCTCAACCCGGTGCGGGACATGTGGGGCATCCGCCCCACCACCGTCTCCTACACCCGGCAGCCCCACGGCTGCCCCTTTTACGGCCGCTGTACCCAGAGCCTGCCCGCCTGCGCCGGCCACGCCCCGGAGCTGACGGCGCAGCCAGACGGCCGCCTCCTGGCCTGCAACCGGGGGGGCGTGCTCACGCTGCTGGAATGCCGGGGCCTTTGCAAAGCCTTCGGGCGGCAGCGGGTGCTGGACGGCATCGACCTCACCCTCTACAGCGGGGAGATCGTCTCCCTGGTGGGCCGCTCCGGCGCGGGCAAGACCACCCTGGCCCGCACCCTAGCGGGGCTGCTCCCCCTGGAGGGCGGCGGCTCGGTGGAGTTCCAGGGGGAGGCGGCCGACTTTGCCGCCCTCCACCGCCGTCTGGGCGGGGTGCAGATGGTGCTCCAGGACAGCCAGGCCGCCCTCAACCCCCGCATGACGGTGCGGGAGGCGGTGGAGGAGCCCATGCGACTGTCCGGCTGCTTTCAGGACGGGGCGGCGGAGCGGGCGCTGGAGGACGTGGGCCTTTTCGCCTGCGACAGCTTTCTCACCCGGCACATCCACGCCCTGTCCGGCGGCCAGCGGCAGCGGGTGGCCATTGCCCGCGCCCTGACCATGGAGCCGGCCCTTCTCATTGCCGACGAGCCCACCTCCATGCTGGACCCCTCGGGCAAGGCCAACCTGCTGCGGATGCTCAAGGGCCTGCAGAACAACCGGGGCTTCTCCATGCTGTTCATCACCCACGATCTGGACAGCGCCCTGAAGATTTCCGACCGTCTCTTCCGTCTGGAGAAGGGGGCGCTCACCCGGCTGAACCCCAACGACTACATTCAAGTGCGTTTTGACGGCCTGTTTGACGCGGGCTAGCCCTACGCCGTAGAAAGGACGAATGAATATGGACCGACAAGCCCTCTGGGACAAATGCGTGGCCTTCCACGGCCATGCGTGCGGCGGCCTGACCATCGGCTTCCAGGCCGCCCGGTACGCCATGGAGCTGCTGGAGCTGGACTTCTCCGCCGACGAGGACGTGGTGTGCATCACGGAGAACGACGCCTGCGGCGTGGACGCCATTCAGGTGCTACTGGGGTGCAGCGTGGGCAAGGGCAACCTGCTCTTCCACCTCCGGGGCAAGCAGGCCTTCTCCTTCTACAACCGGAAGACCGGCAAGGCGGTGCGCCTGGTGCTCCGCCCCACTCCGGCGGAGTACCAGACTAAGGAGGAGCGGTTCCGCTACCTCCAGGACGCCGCCCCCGCGTCCCTTTTCGACGTGAAGCCCGCCGTGCTGTCCCTGCCCGAGAAGGCCCGGCTCTTCCAGTCCCTCCCCTGCGACGGCTGCGGCGAGGTGACGGCGGAGCACCTGCTCCGGCTGGAGAACGGGAAAAAGCTGTGCCTGGACTGCTTCCGGGCCTACAACCGCTTCGACCTGTAAGGAGTCAAACATGACGCTGAACGAGTTTTTCGCAGCCCATCCCAAGTGCGCCCTGGGCTTCTCCGGCGGGGTGGACTCGGCCTATCTGCTGTACGCCGGGGTGCAGGCCGGGGCGGATATCCGCCCCTACTACATCAAGACCGCTTTCCAGCCCCGGTTTGAGCGGGACGACGCCCTCCGGCTGGCCGGGGAACTGGGGGTGGAGGTGACGGTGCTGGAGCTGGACGCCCTGGCCGACCTGCGGGTGGCGGCCAACCCGGCGGAGCGGTGCTACTACTGCAAGCAGAACCTGTTCCGCGCGCTGAAGGCGCGGGCCGCGGCCGACGGATACGCCGTCCTGCTGGACGGCACCAACGCCTCCGATGAGGCGGGGGACCGGCCGGGCATGCGGGCCCTGCGGGAGCTGGAGGTGCGCTCCCCCCTGCGGGAGTGCGGCCTGACCAAGGCGGACATACGCCGCCTGTCCAGGGAGGCGGGCCTGTTCACCTGGGATAAGCCGGCCTACGCCTGCCTGGCCACCCGGATTCCCACCGGGGAGGCGCTCACGGAGGAGGTCCTGGCGCGGGTGGAGGGGGCGGAGGACGCCCTGTTCCGCCTGGGCTATACCGACTTCCGGGTGCGGGTGTTTCACGGGGCGGCGCGGCTCCAGCTTCCGGCCGGGCAGCTGGAGCGGGCCGTCCGGGAGCGGGCCGCCCTGCGGGCGGCACTGGCCCCCTATTTCAAGCCGATTCTGCTGGATTTGGAGGAGCGCTGAATGGAACAGAGAGCGATCAAGGCCCTGCTGGAGCAGGTGGCCGCCGGACAGGTGGATGTGGACGACGCCCTGCTCAGGCTGAAAATGGAGCCCTTTGAGGAGCTGGGCTTTGCCAAGCTGGACAGCCACCGTGGCCTCCGCCAGGGGGTGGCCGAGGTGATCTACGGCGCGGGCAAGACCCCGGAGCAGATCGCCCGCATTGTGGACGCCATGCGCTCCGGCGGGCAGGACACCATCCTCATCACCCGCATGTCGGCCGAGGCGGCGGCGGCCATTGACCCGGCCCACCCCTTCACCTATTACGAGATGGGCCGCATCGGCATTGTAGGCAGCCTTCCCTCCCCAGACGGCAGCGGGAAGGTGGTGGTGGCCACCGGCGGTACCAGTGACATGCCGGTGGCCGAGGAGGCCGCCCTCACCGCCGAGGCCCTGGGCAACGAGGTGGTGCGCCTGTACGACGTGGGGGTGGCGGGGCTGCACCGTCTGCTCTCCCACCTGGAGGAGCTCATGAGCGCCAACGTCATCATCGCCATCGCGGGGATGGAGGGCGCTCTGGCCAGCGTCATCGGCGGGCTGGCCGACTGCCCGGTAATCGCCGTCCCCACCAGCATCGGCTACGGGGCCTGCTTCCACGGTCTGTCCTCCCTGTTGTCCATGCTCAACTCCTGCGCCAGCGGGGTGAGCGTGGTCAACATCGACAACGGCTTCGGCGCAGGCTATCTGGCCAGCATGATCAACCACATGGGAGGGAAACAGAAATGAGAACACTCTATCTGGACTGCGGTATGGGGGCCGCCGGCGATATGCTCATGGCGGCCCTGCTGGAGCTTGTGGACGACAAGGCGGCCTTTCTGGAGAAGATGAACGGCCTGGGCCTGCCCGGCGTGGCGGTGTCCGCCGTACCGGTCGTCAAATGCGGCATCACCGGCACCCATGTGGCGGTGACGGTACACGGGGAGGAGGAGGTCAGCTGTGACGTATCCCCGGAGGGGCACATCCACCATCACGACCACGACCATGATCACGGCCATGACCACGGCCACAGCCATGAGCATGGTCACGAGCACAGCCACGAGCACGAACATGGCCATGAACACGAGCACCACCATCACAACCACGACCATAGACATCACCACCACACCGGAATGGGGGAGATCCGCCATCTGCTGGGCCATCTGGAGCTGCCCGAGGCGGTACGGGCCGATGCGGAGGCGGTCTACGGCCTGATTGCGGAGGCTGAGAGCCACGCCCACGGCGCGCCGGTGGAGGAGATCCACTTCCACGAGGTGGGCAGCCTGGACGCGGTGGCCGACGTGGCGGGGGTCTGCCTGCTGGTGCACATGCTGGGTGTGGAGCGTATCGTGGCCTCCCCGGTACACGTTGGAAGCGGCCAGGTGCGCTGCGCCCATGGCATCCTGCCCGTGCCCGCCCCCGCCACAGCCCACATTCTCCGGGACGTGCCCATTTACGGCGGAGCCATCCGGGGAGAGCTGTGCACCCCCACCGGCGCGGCGTTGCTCAAGCACTTTGTCACCGAGTTCGGCTCCATGCCGGTGATGAAGGTGGAAAAAATCGGCTATGGTATGGGAAACAAGGACTTTGAGGCGGCCAACTGTGTCCGCGCCCTGCTGGGGGAGACCGCGGGCGGCGGGGACGAGGTGGCCGAGCTGTGCTGCAATCTGGACGACATGACCGCCGAGGCCATCGGCTTTGCCCAGGAGGAGTTGCTTGCCGCCGGAGCACTGGACGTGTATACCACGCCCATCGGCATGAAGAAGGGCCGCCCCGCCGTGCTGTTCTCCTGTATGTGCCGCATGGAGGATCGGGAGAGGCTGCTTGGCCTGCTTTTCCGGCACACCACCACTCTGGGCGTGCGGGAGAATGTGTGCCGCCGGTATACCCTGGAGCGGGGTGAGCGCACCGTGGATACCCCCCACGGCCCCGTGCGGCTCAAGACCGCCTCCGGCTGGGGCGTCGTCCGCTCCAAGCCGGAGTACGAGGATGTGGCCCGTATCGCCCGCGGCCAGGGCATCAGCCTGGCTGAGGTGTTTGATTGGCTCAAGTGACCTGTACTGTGTTTTAAGTCTAAGTCTACCAAATGTCTACCAAAAAGAGCCCCGAACCGTTGCGG
>NZ_CAXSQB010000093.1:0-5548 GCF_964239415.1 Clostridium sp. ATCC BAA-442
ATATCCGCGCCGACCCCCCCACGGGGCTCCCCCCCCGGGGGGACCCCGGTTCCCTTTTTATCTGCCGGGGCGGAGTGAATCCGCGCCGGGGGCGCGGGGGCGAGTTCGGCCCTACATCTGGTCGGTGTCCAGCAGAATGGTCACCGGTCCGTCGTTCTGCGAATACACCTGCATATCCGCGCCGAACTCGCCGTGCTCCACCCGGAAGCCCCGCCCGGCGCACTCGGCCATAAATTTCTCATAGAGGGGGATGGCCACCGGCGGCTTGGCGGCCCCGGTGAAGCCGGGGCGGCGGGACTTGGTATCGGCATAGAGGGTAAACTGGCTCACCACCAGCAGCGCGCCCCCCACCGCCTCCAGGTTCAGGTTCATCTTCTCGTTCTCGTCCTCAAAAATCCGCAGGCCGCACACCTTGTCGGCCAGCTTCACCGCCTGGGCCTCGGTGTCGCTGGGGCCCACCCCCAGCAGCACCAGCAGCCCCTGGCCGATCTCGCCGTTCACCCGGCCGTCAATGGTGACGGAGGCACTCTTCACTCTGGTAACAACTGCGCGCATCGCTCAAATTCCCTTCTCTTTGTTTGTTGCAGGAGCCGGCACCCCCAGGGCGGCCTCTCCTGCCCGCATCCGTCCGACGGGCGGGTGTGGGCACCCGCCCCTGCGCCCTCCGCACGGGCCTCCGGCGGGCCGCCGGGCTACCGGTACTCCCGCACAAACCCCCGTGCGTACAGGGGGTCGATGTCGAACACCGCCGGATCGCCGGCGGAGCACTTGAGGTCGGTGACGTCCACCACGGTCTCAATGGCGCCGATGGCCCCCAGGATGCGGGCCCGCTGGCCGTTGACGCGGACGGTGCGCCGCCGGGCGGCCAGCCAGCGCCGCAGCAGGGCGCCCAGGCCGCCGCCCTGGGCGCGGGCCACGCCGAAGCCGTTCTGATAGCCCACGGGCAGCACCGCCACGCGGGTGGGCCGCCGGAGGACGACGGGGCGGGCGCTGCCCACCGTGTGTCCCTTGGGGAGCCAGCGGGTCTCCTCGATGCCCACCTCGCCGTAGCCCACCCGGTACAGCCCGTCGCCGTGGACGCGGCGGCAGCGGCCCAGCAGGGCGGAGCCCGCCCGCACCCCGTCCAGCCGGGCGTCGGCGCAGTGGAGCAGGGCGTAGGACCCGGCGGCGTGGACAACCCCCGTCTCAAAGCCCGCGGCCCGGATGGCCTCCACCACCCGGTGGAACTGCCCCAGCCGGGCGGCCAGATCCTCTCCGCCCTTTTTCCGGGCGTGGAGCTGGGTGCAGATGCCCGACACGGCCACATTGGGCAGGTTGCGGTAGACCGAGAGGATCTTCTCCGGCTCGTCGGCCAGGAAGCCGCCGAAGCCCATGCCGGTGTCGATCTGGATGTGGGCCTCCACCACGGTGGAGCGGGCCTCCGCCGCGCCGTTGAGGGCCATGCCCGTGTCCGCCGAGCCCACGGTGCACACCACGTTCAGATCGATGAGCTGCTCCAGCTCCGCCCGGTCCACAGTGGGGCGGAGCATCAGAATCTCCTCCTCCACAAAGCCCGCCCTGCGCAGGGCGGCGGCCTCGGCGGGCTCGCTGACGGCGAAGCGGCCGATGCCCTCCTCCCGCAGCAGCCGGGCCAGCTCCACCAGCCCGGCCCCCTGGCCGTCGCCGGTGAGCACCGCGTAGATCACGGCCTCGCCCGCCCGCTCCTTAATGACGCCGATGTTGTTCTTTACGGCCTCCCGCTCGATGACCAGCGTTTTCATGGCCCCGCCTCTCTCTCTTGCCTGGTTTTTTCTATTATATACTCCCAGAAAGTTTCCGTCAACGAAAAGGGGTTTCCGCTTGTGTTTCGACAGGAAAAGTGATATGATTTTGAGATTGAAATACTCTTTTTGGAGGAACCAGCTTGAATCGACAGACCACCCGAATTTCCCCCGCGGACGTGGACCGCCAGCGGGATTTCTGCCAGAAGCTCCACGAGCGGTTCGCCGCCCGGCCGTCCGCGCCCCTGGCCTTTGTGGACACCTACGGCTGCCAGCAGAACGAGGCCGACTCGGAGCGGCTGCGGGGCTACCTCAGCGAGATGGGGTACCAGTTCACCCAGAGCGAGGCGGAGGCCGACCTGATTGTCATCAACACCTGCGCCATCCGGGAGCACGCCGAGATGCGGGTGCTGGGCAACGTGGGCGCGCTGGTGCACACCAAGCGGGCCAAGCCCGGCCAGCTCATCTGCGTGTGCGGCTGCATGGCCCAGGAGCCCCACATGGCGCAGAAGATCAAGGACTCCTACCGGCAGGTGGATCTGGTCTTCGGCCCCCACGCCCTGTGGCGGTTCCCGGAGCTGCTCTACCGCCTTGTGACCCGCCGGGGGCGCATCTTCGACATTGCCGACGAGCCCGGCTCCATCGCCGAGGGCATCCCCCTGGTGCGCCAGGAGGGGGTGAAGGCGTGGGTGAGCATCATGTACGGCTGCAACAACTTCTGCACCTACTGCATCGTGCCCTACGTCCGGGGGCGGGAGCGCTCCCGGAAGCCGGAGATCATCCTGGACGAGATCCGCGGCCTGGTGGCCGAGGGGTACAAGGACATCACCCTTCTGGGCCAGAACGTCAACTCCTACGGCAAGGATCTGGACGAGCCCATAGATTTTGCGGATCTGCTCCAAGCGGCCGCGGAGATCCCCGGGGACTTCCTGCTCCGCTTCATGACCAGCCACCCCAAGGACGCCTCCCAGAAGCTCTTCGACACCATGGCGTCCTCCCCCAAGATCGCCCCCTGCTTCCACCTGCCCTTCCAGGCGGGGAACGACCGGATTCTGAAGGCCATGAACCGGGTGTACGACCGGGCGGGCTACCTGGACAAGGTGCGCCGCCTGCGCCAGGCCATCCCCGACGTGGTGATCACCTCCGACGTGATTGTGGGCTTCCCCGGCGAGACCGCCGAGGAGTTCGAGGACACCATGACCCTCATCGACGCGGTGCGCTTCGACGCGCTGTTCACCTTCATCTTCTCCCCCCGGGAGGGCACCCCCGCCGCCAAAATGGACGACCCCATCCCCAAGGCGGAGAAGGCGGCCCACTTCCAGCGGCTGGTGGAGCGGCAGGACCAGATTTCCGAGGAAAAGCACGCCGCCTACATCGGAAAAACCGTCCGCTGCCTGGTGGACGGTCGGGACGACAAGGGCCTCACCGCCCGCACCCCCGGCAACCGGCTGGTGCGTCTGACCGGGGACGAGGGCCTGATCGGCCAGTTTGTGGACGTGAAGATCACCGGGGCCAACAAGTGGTCCCTATCCGGGGAGCCGGCCTGACCCGGCCAGCTCCAGCCCCAGGCCCAGCCCGCAGCGGAACAGCGCCCGCTCATACCGGAAGTCCCGCTCGGCGCGGGCCGCCGCCAGACGCTCCAGCCGCGCCCTGGCCTCCGGCGGCAGGTTGGCCTCCAGCCACTCCTCCGCCTCGTCCATCCGCCGCCCGGCCAGACAGTATTCCGGGTCGCCGTTCAGATAATACGCAATCCGGTTTTCCTGGATATAGTTGTAGAGAACGTCTAAAATTTGTTCCATCGGATAGCCCCCCAATCTTTGACCGAACGGTCAATTCTATTTCTATTATACATTGCCCATTCGGTCAATGTCAAGGAGGTTTTATGGCAACTTTTGCAGAACGGCTTTTGCTCCTGCGGGAAGAAAAGCATGTCTCTCAGTCCGTGGCCGCGAATGCCTCGGGAATTAACCTCCGAACCTATCACCGCTATGAGAATGGCGAACGGGAGGCCTCCGTCAGCACGCTGATCCGCATGGCGGATTATTTTGGGGTAACGATCGACTATCTGGTGGGCCGCAGTGACGCCCGATAGGCCGGAGCGGAAGAACCCCCGCCTGCGGGGGTGGGACTACGGCGCGGGCGGCACCTATTTTGTGACGTTCTGCACCTCAGCGCACCGCCCCGTCCTCTCCTCCATCCGTAGGGGCGCCCCTTGTGGTCCCCCGCCCCTCGTTCTCACCCCGCTGGGGGAATGTGTGGCAGAGTCCATCGCGCTTACCGGAGTACGGGTGGAGCACCAGGTTATCATGCCCAACCATGTCCATCTGCTCCTGACGCTGGAACGGGCGGCCACAAGGGCCGCCCCTACAGGGGCCGGGATGCAGGCCGCCGCAAGGATTGTCCCCGCAGACGGCCAAACGCGAGTAGCCGCAAGGATTGTCCCCACAGGAGCCGGGACGCAGGCCGCCACAAGAATTGCCCCCGCAGACGGCCAAACGCGAGTAGCCGCAAGGATTGTCCCCACAGGAGCCGGGACGCGGGCGGACGCAAGGGTTGCCCCCACAGACAGTGGGCCGCGGGCCGCCGCAGAGCTGGGACGGCTTGTAGGCGGCGTGAAATCCCGGTCCGTCCATCTGGCCGCCGGGCGGGGACTGGAGGCCGGCCGCCTTTGGCAGCGGGGCTACTACGACCATATTGTCCGCAGTGAAAACGACTTTCTGCGCATCTGGACCTATATTGACAACAACCCCCTGCGCTGGGAGCTGGATTGCTACTACACAGAGAGATAGAACAGGAGAGACGCTATGCCGCCAGAGACCACGCCCATGATGCAGCAGTACCTGCGCATGAAGGAGCTGCACCCGGACTGTATTTTGTTTTTCCGGCTGGGTGATTTTTACGAGATGTTCAACGAGGACGCCAAGCTGGTATCCAAGGAGCTGGAGCTGACCCTGACCAGCCGGGACCGGGGCAAGCCGGAGGCGCAGCGCACCCCCATGTGCGGCGTGCCCTACCACAGCGCCGACGCCTACATCGCCCGGCTGATCGCCAAGGGCTACAAGGTGGCCATCTGCGAGCAGATGGAGGACCCCGCCCTGGCCAAGGGGCTGGTGGACCGGGACATCATCCGCATCATCACCCCCGGCACGGTGATGACCTCCTCCATGCTGGAGGAGGGGCGCAACAACTTCATCTGCGCCGTGTACCGGGACAGCGCGGGCACGGGGCTGTGCTTCTGCGACATCTCCACCGGCGAGTGCTCCGTCACCTCCTTCACCGGGCCGGAGGCGGACGAGCACCTCTATAACGAGCTGGGCCGCTTCACCCCTCGGGAGGCCATGCTCTCCGACGGGGCGTACAGCGACGGGGCCCTGGTAGACTTCCTGGTCAAGCGCCTGGACTGCCGCTGCGAGAACGGGGGCGAGGCCCGCTTCCGGCTGGACGCGGCCCGCACGGCGGCGGAGAAGCAGTTCTCCGCCGGCCTGGACGCCCTGCCCGCCGGGGACGACGCCGCCCTCCAGGCGGTGGGCGGCCTGCTGTCCTACCTCTATGAGACCCAGAAGACCGACCTGTCCCACCTCTCCACCCTGACGTACTTCACCACCGGGCAGTTCATGGAGCTGGATCTCACCGCCCGGCGCAACCTGGAGCTGACCGAGACGCTGCGCTCCAAGGAGAAGAAGGGGAGCCTGCTGTGGGTGCTGGACAAGACCCGCACCGCCATGGGCCACCGGCTGATCCGGGCGTGGATGGAGCGGCCCCTGCTCTCCCCGGCGGCCATCGGCCGC
>NZ_CAXSQB010000094.1:0-4999 GCF_964239415.1 Clostridium sp. ATCC BAA-442
TTTGTTGTTCAACACCTTAATGCAAGGGTCACATTCATTGAGGCTGTCTGCCTCTGGGTACAGCAGTCTGATAGCCTTTGCCTTCTCCACCTCCTGCTCCGTCCAGCGGGGCCTGTCGGCTAAAGTCCACCAGACAGGCTTTGACACAACCTCACATGCCATCCCAATCCCTTTTCGGGATAGGATGCAATCGTCAGCACAATTCCCGTTTCGGCTTGCGCAATACTCCTTTGCCTCTCCCAGCGTCCAGTTCTTCAACGGCTTGTCCATGTTGGCCTCCTCCACCGGCGCAGGCATCAGAACTGGGTTGTACTCCCGCTCCAATTCCTCCCGGATTTTCTCTTTTTCTTCATCCAAATAACTTATTCTCCAATATCTTTCAAGCTCAATGATGTGCATTACTTGCTTATCAGAGAAAAGATACAGATGGTCTCTTACCACGGCTGCCCTCTTACTCCTATCTGGATGAGCAGACCCGCCGAAACAGCATTGGCAGTGCTCAATATCGTAATCACAAATAGGGCATTTCTCTTTTATGTTGGCCTCCTTTCGTTTTCCAACGCTACAATAATCGTCCGGCATCATGTCACGCTCAAAATTGTCACAGTAGACGATGTTGTCTCCCGGTCTGGTGGCATATATACACTCCCGGCACCTGACCACAGGCACGGCGGAGATGGTAGGGGCGTTTATCAATGCCATATATCGCTCTTGAGCAGTTTTACATTCCAAATTGAATTTATCGAGTAGTTCGCTTCTATCAATCAGCCTCATGCTCGTCCTCCTCGTCCATGCGGGCAATAGTATAGCCTTTACACTTAGTTCCTCTCAAACCAAAGAGCGTATACTCGCTTATTCTCTTTGGATGTCGTCCAGCCAGTTGGCATATCATTTATTCCGCCGTACTTATTCCTTGCCATTATCGTCCTCCCGCATCAAAGCGCCGCAGTTGGGGCAGTAGTGCCAATGGTACTTTTGGTATTCGTCCAGATGTAATGCCGCGCCGCATTCAGTGCACCGAATACAAGTGCTTCCGTCTAAAAACTTATATCTGTCAGACGCGTCCCATCTCCCGTGCCTCACCTCCGCAACGTCGGCGGCGGGGAGTTTGGATAACAGGGCCTCGATTTCGTTGCTGTCATAACACCTCCCGAATTTTATGACAACGGTATATCCGTCATCCCCGTTGTTTTCCGTGTCTACCGTCCAAAACAGGTCGATTGCGTCCTCTCGCTTGATGTACTCAGCCATCCTGCTCCCTCCGTAGTGCGGCCTCGGCCAGTTCGCGGAGGCGGTCAATGGGGCCGAGAGCACGATATTGCTCAAGCTCTTGCTTGTCCACTCTCAGACCAAATGCTTCACCTTTGAGCTGTTCGATTTCCCCCGGCTCCAAGCCAGTCTCCTCATAGGCTGCGAGGCGGTCAACGTGCGGACCGTAATCTTCTCCTCCTTCGGCATCGATAGCTACAAACCATTTTCCACCACCATGCCCATTGTCACACCAGTATGTCAGTCTCTCCATGCTCACCCCTCCTCCGGGCCGCGCCTTAGATACTTCGGCATACACTTAGCCCAGGGACCCAAGATATGCTCTGCCTCTTCCAACGCATCGGTCTCGTAGCTATGCGGGGTTTCTTTGTCGCTGTTGACATACGCAAACCACATCATAGCGAGAGCCCGTTTCACCCGCTCCAGCTCGGCCTCTTGCTCTTGTAATAGCAAGTGCCTCCTATCAAGTTCTTTCGCCTGTTGAAATACTAAGTCCACCTTACTTTTTAGCTCGGCCCGCAGCTTCTTGTTTTCGGCCTGGAGTGCGGAGAGAGCAGTGGCGGCATCAAGGGCAACGCCTCTTTTCAGGTCCTTCCCTTCAAAATATCCGTTTAACTGCTCAATCAGCTTCTCAATGTCCATCACTTTCCCTCCTCCGGCGGCCCATCAAAGGCCGTCCAGTATTGGCCGTATAGTTCCAGGCTAAACGGTTTGATATGCTTGCAGTATAGGTACCCGTCCTTCACGCCCTGAGCAATCTCCAAACCGCCCCATTGGAGTTGCGCTATGCCTGCTCCCTCAATGTAGATTGCGGTCTCCTGGGTGATGGATTCTAGCTCCTGGCGGGTGTATTGGCGTCTCATGGCGATACCTCCGGCGGGCTGCGGTAGGCTTTGAACCTATACCCCCACTCTTCGCACAAGGTTTCCCAATTCATCAGTTCCTCAGATCCGAAGAACAGCATCCCGAAAGGCGTTACTTTCGCCCAGTCATTCAGCGGGGTAAACCAAATATACCGTTCTTTCTTGGCATCCTCCAGCGTCAGCGGCTCATTCGGCGGGGTGAGGGTGGGCATAGAATCAATATCGTCTTTAAAGTCCGCATAGGCTGCGGCCCATGATACAGGAGCTGTTCCGCTATTCCATGTGTCTTGGATTCTCCTGTTGCATAGCTCTTGCAGTTCGTCTGCATCAATCGCCCTTGCCATCGTTCAGCGCCTCCTTGACTGCTTTCCACCGCTCTTTGCGGCTACACGTTCCGCCAGCCGCATCACAAATGCTCTTGGACGAGCATCGTTCACATGGCCCAGCCTTAAAAAATTCTTTCATGTACATCGCGGTGGTCGATATGCTGTATCCGGTGGCCTGGGCTATCGTCTCCGGCCCATACCCGTCCAGCGCCATGCGCTCCAGCAAATCACGGGACGGTCTGGGCTTTTTTGCTCTGGTATGCAGCAGGCAGCCAACTCTTTTGGGGTTACAGTCCGGCAGCGGGCACTGTCCACAGATTGCCGCCTCCTCCGCGTCCCGCTCCGTAATCCTGCGCTCCGCAATCGGCTCCACCGCGTCCAGGCTGCGCCAGGGTGCCACCGCTCCGCTGATGCCGTAGGGGTCTCTGGTGATCAAAGCTCCTCCACCTCCACCCGAATACATCCCCCGTTCCAAAGCCTATGTACAACCTGCCTGTACCAGCGGTGATCGTCGTCCGGCAGCAGGTATCCCTTAAGCGCGTCCACCACGGCTTTCGCAATGGCGGCGTGGTTGTCGATGTCCAGCCCGTCGTCCCATGCAAAGGTGATGGAGACCGGCCCATGCACCATTCCACGCCGCACGCGGGCCTGTTTCAGCGAGGCCAGGGTCATTGCGTGGAGTTCGTCGGCGTCCTTCTTCCGCTGCGCCCAGTGCTTGCCGGAGTAGTAGGCGTTGAGCCCGAACCGGCGGCAAAAGGCCGACTTGCCCTTCTTCGTGGGCGGGTATGGTATGTCAAATCTGATTGTCCCCATGTCCAAGCGCCTCCAGTGCCCGGTCCAGGGCTTTTACGATCTCACCGTGATCATGGGCCAGGTCAGACCAGGTCTCCATAATGGCGCGATGCTTGTCTCTCAGGGCGGACAAAACATCCGCCGCCTTTTCGTCTGTCACTGATATCACCTCGCTGGTATAATCCGCCCCACCGCCCGGTAAAAGGCCGCATCACAAATTCCTGTTCCGGCGTGGCGGTTTTTTGCAACAATGATCTCCATTGGATCCGGCGACCAGGGGTCGGGCCGCTCCTGACTGTAATAGCTGGGGCAGTGCAAAAAGATCACGGCGTCCGCATCCTGTTCCAGTGCCCCTGTGTCCCTCAGGTTGGACAGCACAGGGCGCTTGTTCTTTGTCTCCTCATTCTGGCGGTTGAGTTGTGCCAAACAGAGGACGGGTATCCTCAGGCGCCGGGCCAGGGCTTTGAGCTGACCGGAAGTCTCCGTAGTGGTCTCATAGCGGCTCTTCCCCCGCCCGGTGGGCTTTATCAGCCCGAAGTAGTCCACCACCAGCAGCTGCAATCCCCGCACCCGTCTCGCCATGTGTGCAATATCGTCCACCGTGGCCCGATCCTTTCGGTTGGTATACATGGGGCTGTCCTGCAGCTTTGCGGCCCACTGCGCGGCGCGACCATACTCCTCCTCGGTGGGTCTCCCCATCATCAGTGCATCATAGGCCACACCAGCCGCTCGGGCGATGCGTTTGGCTCCCAGCTGCTCCACGTCCATCTCCAGAGAGACGAAGAGCACTGGGCCAGTCTGCTCCGCCACTGCATCCGCCACCTGTAACCCAAATGTGGTCTTGCCCATGCCCGGTCGGGCGGCCAGGATGTAAAGCCCGCTGTTGAGCAGCCCGCCGCCCAGAATACGATCCAGTGGACGAAATCCGGTGGGGACAAAGCCACCGCCTCCGCCGTCCACTTGCTCCCGGTGCCGGTAATATGCCGCCATGACCTCTGCGGAGCTGGCCAGCTCCCGGGCGGTGTCCTGCGCCTCGATGGCCTCCAGCGCTCGCTGCGCGTCCGATATGGCGTCCCTGGGGTTATCCCCGACCGATACGCTGCCCAACCGATCCCCAAGAGCGTTGATCGCCCGGCGCATGGACTCCTCCCGCACCTTTCGTGCGTAGAGCAGCACGTTGGCGGCGGTGGGTGTCACCTGCATCAGCTCCATCAGGTACTCCCGGCCCACCGCGCCACCAGCCTCGGACAGGACGGTCACGGGATCCACCGGTTCCTTCCGGCGATCCAGCGCCAGAGCCGCCCGAAAAATGGCTCGATTGGCCTCCAGGGCGAAGTCATCCTCGCTCACCACCTGACACACGTCGGCAAGGCAGCGGTCATCTAGCAGGATTGCGCCGCATACGGCGCTCTCGGCCTCCAGGGTGTCAGTCGTCATAAACTACCACCTCCTGCCCGTCCTCGTCCCGCTCCAGGTGATAGGCCCTGGGGCGGTATGTCTCCGTAGTGGCTGGCTGCTCCGCCCTCCGGCGGGCCTCCCAGGTTCGCACGGCGGCTTTCCAGTCTACAATGGGCCGCCCTGCGCCGTATTTCCACCCCCGCGCTGCGTAGAAGTCCACAAAGGCCTCCGGGTCTATGCCGTTCCTCCGTTCCTGGCAATAGGCGCGGACTTCTTCCACCGTTGGGGGGACTTTCTTTTTACCCCCTTTAGGGGGTTTTTCTTTGGGGGATGGGGAAATAGATACAGGGG
>NZ_CAXSQB010000095.1:0-4575 GCF_964239415.1 Clostridium sp. ATCC BAA-442
CAGCTTAGGCAACGATACGAAAAAAGACATGGCTGGCTGCCGTGCCTTTAACCGTAAATCTATTGTAATAGAAAGGAAGTCTATTATGAAAAACATCAACTGGAACGAACTCACCCCCGCCTGCTACGCGATCGCCAACGCCAACGATGTAGATGTGGGTGTAGGCGGCAGCATGGTACATAACAACATCCGCCACGGCAGGGCGGTGGACATCGGCGCGGAAAATCTGCCTGTGGCTTTCCGGCCTGACTGGGATGCCCTGGGCGCTGATGCAGATCTGGCCGAGGAGAATGACGCGTTTAACGTCTGGGTCAGAAAGCGTCAGGCTAACGTTAAGGCCCTGGCCGCCCTGTGGAACGCAAAGGACTATCAGGGCATGGTTGAGCTGATGGAGAACGCCGCCGACCCCGGCCCCATCAACGGCGAGAAGTCCGAAGACCATGAGTAAGTACATAGCGGTCATCACCAGGGCGGACATCACCCGCACCGCCCTGGTGGAGGCCAGGGGGCGGTCTATGGAGCAGGTCAAGGCCGCCTGCGGGTGCCAGTACATCATCAATAGCTGGTTTTACGACACGACCACGGGCCGCCCAGTGGGCAATCTCAAGATCGACGGCACGGTCAAGGCCACGGCCGGCTGGAATTGCTGGGGGCTGACCTGGGACAAGGGGGCAGATATCCGCCTGGACATCGTACCCGACAACGGCGGGGCTTCCTACCTCAGCGGCGTGGAGCTGCTGACGCCCACCAGGGGGCCGGGTAAGGCCCTCAGCTACTCCCCGGAGTACGGGGGCACACGGGGGCGCTCCGCTGTCCTGCTGGCCGGGGCGCGGGTGATCCTGTACTGCTCCGGCGACGGCACGGCGGACGCCAAGACACCGGAAGGGCTGCGGGACGAGCTGGTGAGCATCGGCTGCCGGTACGACCAGGCGGCCAACCTGCGGGCACTGGGTCTGGACAGCGGCGGCTCCAGCCAGTGCGATTTTGGGGACGGCCAGCGTATCTACAGCGCCCGCCGGGTGGCCGGGTATCTGTGCGTATGGACAAGACAGGGCGGCCAGGAGCCGCCGGACAAGGAGGACAAGCCTATGAGCAAGTACACCGTGACGCCCAGCATCGGCGTCAACATCCGCAGCGGCCCCGGCACCGGCTACGGCAAGGTGGGGGCGTACCCCATGGGCACGGTGGTGGACGTGCTGGAGGAGCGGGACGGCTGGGGCAGGACGAATAAGGGCTGGGTGTCCCTGGCCTATCTGGAGGCCGTGGAGGGCCCCCAGCGGGTCACAGACAACGGCATTGCCATCCAGGAGCATATCATCTCCGGCGGGCGCAAAAACCGGCCGGGCAGGGACACCAACCCGGACACCTACATCACCATCCACGAGACCGGCAACGCGGCCAAGGGCGCCGACGCCGCGGCCCACGGGGCCTATCTGGACAGCGCCGCCGGGGAGGATGATCTGGTGAGCTGGCACTACACCGTGGACGACCACGCCATTGTCCAGCACCTGCCCGATTATGAGACGGCGTATCATGCTGGGGACGGCAAGGACGGGCCGGGCAATGCCACCAGCATCGGCATCGAGATCTGCGTCAACGCCGGAGGGGACTTCGAGGCGGCCAAGGCCAACGCCGCCGCGCTAGTGAGGCTGCTTATGGAGGAGCACGGCATCCCGCTGGACAATGTAGTCCAGCACAACCACTGGAACGGCAAGGACTGCCCCAAGACCATCCGGGCCACCCCCCGGGCCTGGGAGGCATTCCTGGGCCTCTGCCGGGGAGAGCCGGCGAATGTATCCAAGTTGGACACCGACGTGGACACGCTGGCTAATGTCGGCATTATCGACCAGCCCGACTACTGGAAAGCCGGGAACTACTCCAAGGATACTGTGGAGGCCCTGATCGGGAAAACGGCGGATTATGTAAGGGAGGACGATTGATATGGAGCATATCAACGGATTCAAGGCGGCGGTCGCCGCCGTGCTGGGCGGTCTGACGGCCCTGTGGGGCTGGTTTGGCTGGCTGGTGCTTGCTTGGCTGCTCTGTATGGCGCTCGACTACGGCACCGGCACCGCCGCCGCCCTCCGGGCCGGGGAGTGGTCGTCCAAGGTGGCAAGGGACGGCCTGTGGCACAAGCTGGGGGCCGTGGTGGCCGTCCTGGTGGCCGCCATTCTGGACGGGGTGATCGGTTTGATTCTAGCCAACATCCCCGCCCTGGAGATGCCCTTCCAGTATGAGGTATTTGTGAGTGTTCTGGTGCTGGTCTGGTATATCATGACCGAGCTGGGGAGCATTGTGGAGAACATCGGTGCCCTCGGTGCGCCTGTACCTGAATGGCTCCGCAAGGCCATCGCCGCCCTGGAGTCCACTGTGGACGGCGCGGGGGACAAGCTGGGCGGCGGTGACCAGAGAGAAAGTAAATAGGCAAGAAAAAGGGGGCACCAAGATTAAGTGCCCCCTCTCGTTATTGACATCCATAATACTCCATGATATCCTAGGATAAAATAAAAGAATCTAAAAAATATTTGGGTAATGCATGGGTAAAACTGGGCGATAGGTTGCGGAGCTACTGCGGCGCAATGGAAACGGAAAATATTTGGCAGACTGTAAATCTGTTGCGATTCGCTTCGGTGGTTCGAATCCACCCTCCTCCACCAAAAAATGTCTCGCCAGTCGGCGGGGCATTTTTTCGCATCTGGGATCTCCAAATGGTGATACTGAACGAATGAAATAGAACTTATGTTCGATTACGAGGCTATAATAACACCAAATGGAGATAACAGTCAAGGGTTTTTTCCTGGTTTCTGTTGCAAATGGTGATAAAATATGATAGGATAGCCCCAATAATGGGACAGGAGGGACGGACAGATGGAGCGGGAGAGCAGCCTTGGCGGCCGCCTGCGCCGCCTGATGGAGGAAGAGGGACTCAGCTATGAGCAGCTGGGGGAGCGCCTGGGGATGAACCCGCAGACGCTGAACCGCTATGTGCTGGGCCAGCGGGAGCCGAAAATCGGCACGGCCTCCGCCATGGCCGCCGCCCTGGGTGTGGATCCCCTGTGGCTGTTGGGCTACGATGTGCCCCGCCGTACCGGACAGCGGCAGTCCGTCCCCATCCTGGGCACCATCCGGGCGGGGCTGCCCATGGCGGCCGAGCAGCGGGTGGAGGGCTGGGCCACCGCCGACGTGGCGGAGCCGGAGGAGCACTTCTTCCTGCGGGTCACCGGCGACAGCATGATCAACGCCGGTATCCGGGACGGGGATCTGGTACTTCTGCGGCGGCAGGACACGGCAGAGAACGGCCAGATTGTGGCCTGCCTGGTGGACGGGGAGGACGCCACCCTCAAGCGCTTCCGCCGCCAGCGGGACATGGTGCTTCTCCAGCCGGAGAACCCCGCCTACGAGCCCAAGCTGGTCCCCCTGTCGGATTTTGAGACCGGCGTGGCCCGCATCGTGGGCGTGGCGGTGCGCCTGGTGCGGGAACTATAAAAAGGTAGAGATGCGGAATGCTGACCGAGGATTGGATGATGCGCCAGGTGGACGCCCTGGCCCGCTCCATTGCCTATCTGGTGTTTCAGAAGGATTCCACCGACTATGTGCCCGGCGGGACGGCGGAGGACGCCGCGCTGGACGAACTCCACCGCCGCCTGCTGGAGAAGGTCAACGCCGGGGACATCGGCGGGGCGGAGGATCTGCTCTTTGCGGAGAGCGATCCCGACGACCGGCGTTATCTGGAGCTGGCGGTGGACTTCTATGCCAGGCTCAACGACCTGACCGACGCCCAGCTGGAGGCGGCGGGCTTCGGCCGGGACGAGCTGGAGGAGGGCCTGCGGGATATGGCGGGCCGGTTCGGCGTATCACTGCTGTAGTCAAAGGAGGAGTTGGAATGAAAGTGGAATTCGGAGCCATAGAGGAGACTGCCATCCCCGGGTTCAAGGGCGGCGAGGGAGTGACCCACGCCAGGATGTTTGCGGACGGGCGCAACCGCATCATGCGGGGGCGGCTGGAGCCGGGGTGCTCCATCGGCCTGCACACCCACGAGGGGAGCAGCGAAATTGTGTACGTTCTCTCCGGCACGGGCAAGGCCCTGTACGGCGGCGGCGAGGAGAAAAAGCGGATTTCCCTCACCATGAAGAAGCCAAAAGGAGGAGCGGTATGATTCTCAGCTTTGACGAGGCGGGCGCGCTGCTGGACGAGATGGCGGAGGAGTTCCCGCCGGAGTTCTACGACGAGCTCAACGGCGGCATCGCCCTGCTGCCCGAGGCCAAGGAAGACCCGGAGGGGGAGCACGGCGAGCTCTACATCATGGGCGAGTACTGCAACGACATGATGGGCAAATATATCAACCTCTACTATGGCTCCTTCGCCGCCCTGGCCGGGCAGGAGGACTGGACGGAGGAGGACTGGGAGGATGAGCTTTACACCACCCTGGCCCACGAGTTCACCCACCACATCGAGGGCCGCGCCGGGGAGCGGGGCCTGGAGCGCAAGGACGAGCAGTTCATGGAGGAGTTCCGCGCCGGGCGCGGGGAATAGCCGCCCGGCGGCAGACGAAGCAAGGCCCCGGGGGGGGGGGGG
>NZ_CAXSQB010000096.1:0-3889 GCF_964239415.1 Clostridium sp. ATCC BAA-442
TGACCAGGTTGGCCAGGTCGGCGCCCACGGTGCCCGCGGTGGCGATGGCGATCTTGCGGAGGTTCACGTCCTCGGCCGAAAAAAGTTGTTTTTCGGCGGGTGCTATTTTATGATAGCTGTGCTAAAAAAGTAGATGTGGTTTTATCCTTTCTTTCAGGTCAAGAAAATTCCAATGATTGCAACGATAAGGATGGGAGTTTTAAAAAAGGGGGTTGAAGTATAAATTACACTTTGTACAATATATATAGGGCGCCCGACGAGAAAAGAAAACGGAGGTTCTGACATGAACAATATGAGGATCTTTTCCATCGGAAAGATAGAAAACAATGAGAAAATGGTATGTATTAATCTAGACGAAAAGTATGCGAAGGGACTCAGGGGGTTAGATGGCTACAGTCATGTGCAGGTTCTTTGGTGGGCTGATGGCTGTGACAATGAATCTAGCAGAAATGTTTTGGTTGAAGAAAAGCCATATAAGAATGGTCCTAATGAGATTGGAGTATTTGCTTTACATTCTCCGGAAAGGCCAAACCCAATAGCGGTTTCAAACGTAAATATTGCTTATGTGGATGTAGAGCACGGAGTTGTCGGATTATATTATATCGATGCTTTTGACGGAACAAAGGTAATTGATCTCAAGCCTTATGTTCCAAGTGTTGATAGAATTGAAAACCCAAGTGTTCCTGAGTGGTGTAAACATTGGCCTAAGTCGTATGAAGAAAGTGGCAGGTTTGATTGGGAATCAGAGTTTAACTTTTAGGAGGCGCGTATGGCTCTTGCTGACTATATAAATAATAAGCCAACCATCGAAACGGATAAACTGATTCTTAGACCGATGATAGCTGCTGATGTTCCTGCACTCAAGGAATGGATGCCAGATAAATCAATCTATACCTATTGGGGAAAGGGTCCAAGTAAAGTGGAAAAAAATCCAGAGTTATTGTTTGAGAAAGAAGATACGCCGACAAAGAGCTTTCATCTTGGAATTGCCCAAAAGGATTCTAACAAGGTTATTGGTGATATCTGGGTTTATCTAATCGAGAATGACAGAATGGCTTCCATTGCAATCCGCTTATCAAAAGAATGCTATGGAAAAGGATATGGAACGGAAAGCTTATCTGCTATGACAAGATTTTGTTTTAAAAACACAGAACTTCAGAGAATCTGGACGGAAGTTGATGTGAAAAATGTAGCTTCTTGCCGAATATTAGAGAAGGCGGGATATACAAGGGAAGGATTAATCAGGCAAGGGAAGATGGTTAATACTTGGTGTGATTATTATATTTATGGCATCCTTGATTCTGATTTTTCTTAATGTATTACATGGTATCAAGAGATTGACAAATCCCGATTTGTTGAGCTGAATAGCACATACTCTCCGATAGGAGCAAGGTTGAAATACACCTTGCTCCTTTTCGTTTCCCAGTGGGTATTCATAGAGAATGAATAAAGAGGTCAGCTATGCACATCAATACTTATCTCGGACAGAGACTTGTTTTTTGAACCACAGGCACTTTCCTCGAAAGTGTCATAGTGGGTTACACAGTATAAAAAGGGCAAGGCAAACCGCCGCCTTTAGCTTCATTATGAAACCTTGCCCTCCGCGGGGTTCCTTTTTGTGTCCGGTCATGGGAGCTCCGTCGCATATACCAGGCCGCCCCGATGGCCCGGGCGATGAAGACTCTCCGCGCCCTCCGCCTGAATACGCTGCCCAAGGGTCACAGGCCCCCCCTCCCTTCTCTGCCTCCCAGTATAGCCGAACAGGAGCCCCTTTGGCAACCAAGCCGCCGTTTCCTTTTGTCAACCGCCGGTTGCCCCTCCGCTCTCCGGGTCAAAGAAGGCCGCCAGCCGGTCTTTCCCGCCGAACAGGTTGTTGTACTGGAGGCGCTGGTAGTCCTCAATCCGGGCGGTGAAATCGTTGGTCTCCAGATGGCTGTAGGCCCGGCCCGTCTGATCCACGTAGCCCACGAAGGTGAGGGCGGGCAGCTCCTCCTGGAGCTGCCACAGGAAGTCCCCGTAGGGGGTGCCCGCAATGCCCGCGTACCGCAGGAGGTACTGGCCCAGGAAGTTGAGGCTGGTCGTCTCCGGCCCCGTCCCGGGCAGGGGATAGTTGGCCCAGATGACAAAGGGCACATAGTATTTGCCCATATACTGCTCCATAGTCATCTGCTCCTGGGTGACGCCGTAGGCCAAATCCAGAAAGCCCTGCTCCACCGAGGGCTGGTGATCCCCGAACATAACCACGATGGTGGGCTCGTCAAAGGCCCGGAGATACTCCACCAGGGCGCGGAAGGCCGCGTCGGTCTTGCCCGCCAAGGTGAGGTACTGCTCCGCCATGGGGTACTCCCCCGGCGCGTCGGCTACGGTGATCTGCGCCGGGTAGTCCGGCACGGTATAGCCGCCGTGGTTCTGGATGGTGACGTTGAACAGGAACAGAGGCTTCCACTCCTCCTTGTGCTCAAGCTCCCAGATAATCTGTTCAAAGTCGGACTGGTCGCTGACGTAGCCGTGCTCGAAGGTCTGGGGCACATCCATGTCGTCGCCGCACTTGTAGGAGTCGAAGCCCAGCCGGGGGTAGGCCCGATCTCGCTGCCACGAGGCCCGCTCCCCAGGGTGGAAGGCCAGGGTGGAATAGCCCTCCGCCTTCAGAATGGAGGCCAGGGAGGCGGTGGGCCCCAGCACATACTGCTGGTAGGGGATGCTGCCCGAGGGCAGGAAGGCCATGGAGTTGCCGGTGAGGAACTCGAACTCGCTGGCGCTGGTGCCCGCGCCGAACACCGAGGTGTAGGCGTGGCCATACACCGCGTTGTCCAGGGAGCGGATGTAGTTGGTGACGCTGGCGCTGAGGGTCAGGTTTCCGTAGTCCTCAAAGTCGGCCCAGGACTCGTTCATGATGGCCACAATATTGGGCCGCTCCACGGAAACCGCCGCCGGCTCCGGCGGCTCCACGCCGGCCATGATCTGTTCCAGCCGCTCCGGCGTGACGTCCTCCGGCTCCTCCACCTCGAGGAACTCCGTGTTGCGGAGGAATACCGCCAGGCAGCCGCCAGCACGGTAGGAGCCGGCGGGGTCCCACACATCGGTCTTAACACCGAAACGCTCCAGCCGCCCGGTGGGGAACAGGAGCAGGAGGCAGGCCAGCCCCGCCCCCAGGCACACCAGCCGCAGGGGCCGCCGCGTTCCGGTGAGGCGCAGGCGGGCCTTGTGTTTCTCCGGATGGAGGAACACAACCAGGGCCGCCGCTAGGGCGACGGCCGCCAGCATCTGCCACGTGGGCGTAAAGCGGTAGCTCCCCGCCACATCGGCGGCGGTGCCCAGGGCGGAGAGATCCCAGGGCAGGATGGGGGTGCCCCGGAAGGACTGGACAAAGCAGTTGGCCGCGCCCCACGCACCAGCGGCGATGTGGATGCCGATGCAGCAGGGGGCGATGCGCCCGGTCAGACCACACAGGGGCCAGTACAGCAGGGCGATGCACAGGGCGTTGGCCAGCAGCGCCGGAAAGGGCATGGCCCAGGGCAGGACGCCGTAGGTGAACTGCATGAGCCAGGCGGCGGTGAACGGGGTCAGCAGCAGGAAGCCCGCCTGCCACAGGGCGTCGGTTGGAATCGAAATGCTTCGTTTCATGGGGTATTCTCCTGAATCTAAGGGTATAGTCTGTGATTATACCGCAGAATTTCCCCTCTGTCAAAAAAGGACGGACGGCGCCGAACCGGCGCACGTCCGTCCTTTTGCTGCTTTACGTCTCCTCCGGCGCCCCTGTGCGGCCGCCGAAGGCCTCGATGGCTCGCTCGTCGGCCTCCCGCTTCTCTTCAATGGCCTCTTTCAGTAACATGTCCTTGACCTTCATGAGGCGGATGGTGTTGGCGCGCTCGTTCTCGTCCAGCTTCAT
>NZ_CAXSQB010000097.1:0-3837 GCF_964239415.1 Clostridium sp. ATCC BAA-442
GTCGGGGCGGGGGCCCACACCCGCCCACAGGCCGTTCGGCAGGACAAGGCCCCCGCGTCCGGCGGTACGCCGTGCGCGGGGGTGCTTTTATCTCCAGAGGAGGTAATCAGAATGGCAAATTATACACAGCACTATCACCTGCACCAGTGGGAGCCGGAGGACAGCTTCCTCCGCACCGACTTCAACGGAGATTTTCAGAGGCTGGACGAGGCGCTGGCGGGACTGGATGGGCGCAAGCCGGAGCTGCGTCTGGGGCGGTACACCGGGGACGGGACGCAGAACCGGGCGGTTGCGCTGGGGTGTGCCCCCCGGGCGGTCCTGCTCTTCTGCCGGGATCGGGAGGCTCTGCTGGCCTGGCCGGGCGCGCCCTATGTCTACGCTTATAACAACCGGCCCGGCAATATGCTGATTCTGACGGAGACCGGCTTTCAGGTGCACTACGACCACTACGAGGTGGGCCTCAGCGACAACGACTTTCTCCCCGTCACCAACAAGGCGGGGGAGAGCTACCGCTATCTGGCCCTGGTATAGCAGAGAGCCCCCGGACCCGATTGGGTCTGGGGGCTTAACCTGTCGAAAGGACGTTTTGACAGAGAGAACCCGCCGCGCAAAAATGCGGCGGGTTCTCCGATTTAGGGACAGGCTTGATTACCAGTCCAGATCCAGGGTCACGGTGTAGGTAGTGCCATTGATGGTCAGGTTGTTGGGCGTGTAAGCGGCATCGTTGCCCACCAGCATATACTGAGCAGCGCCGGCTTCATCGTAGAATGCCAGGACGGCGAACTCAGTAGAGTTCTTGAGATCATTCTGACTGGTGGCAGATCCGCCGGTGCAGTACAACTGCGCAATGGTCTCAGCGGGGTTGGCCGGGTCGGTGCCGAAACCGGGAACTTTGGTATTCACACTCGTTCCGGTGACCGGTCCGCTCACGGTAATCGCGTTCGAGCCGGTGGCCACGATGTCGAAGTCAAAGGTCACATAGCCAGAGTTCACCAGATCCACCCAATAGCCATATCGGGCAGGATCCTGCACCTTCCAGTACTCAGTGTACTCCAGGTGAGCATTCTTGTCGGCAGTCGTCACAGTGACGTGATTGTCCGTTGTGGTGCAGGTGTAGTTGTCACCGTTCTTGGTGTCCTTGATCACCCAATTACCAGTACTATCCACCTCTACTTCGATGTCGGAGACGCTGACACCCAGAACCTTTGCGGCCTCAGCCTTGACAGCATCGCGCTTCTCGGCAAAGGTGGCATCCTCCGCACCGGTAACGGAAATATTCAGTTTCCGAGTCATGGGGTCAAACTGCACGGTGATGCTCTCGTTGACGATACCATCGTCACGATGCTCCTCGTCCACTTCCCAGATCCAGGCGGTGCGGATGGCGTTGTCATCCTCGACAATGACGGCGTTCACCTTGGTATTGTAGGGGAAGGTGCCCAGGGCGGTCTTGTCCTCGGCGGTGTCCACGTCGGTGACATCCCACACGTTGGCCTTGCCGGACAGGGCGATGTAGCCCTTCAGGCTGCTGTCCACAGTGCCGTTCTTCAGCAGCTTGGCGGTACCGGCGTTCTCTACGTCGTCGCCGATGTCATAGGTGCCGTCGGCATTCTCGGCGTAGGTGTAGGCCTTCATGTAGCTGGCCTCGTCGTCCCAGTCGTGGCCGCCGTCGTCGTCCACCTCGATGGCCTGGACGGTGCCGTCCTCAAAGACAACGTTCAGCTCCAGCAGATCCTTGCCGATGGCGTTGGCGGACAGAACCAGCATGTAGTTGGCGCTGGTGGCCTTGGCCTCAGCCTCGAAGAGGATCACGTCGGCCAGGTCGGTAGCCTCATAGGTCTTGTAGGAGGTCTTGTCCAGAACGGGGTAGACCTGAACATCGACGCCCGGATTCACATCGCTCATGTGGTCCCAGCCGGTGGCCACGCCGTACTCAATCTCGCCCTTGGTGTTCGTCCAGTAGTAGAAGGCAACGGTGTTCTTGTCCACGGCGTAGGTCTTTTGAGTCTGTCCGTGCGCCGTCACATTGATGGAGCCGCGGCCGCCGGTGTAGCCGTTCATAGCCTTATACTGAAGGCTACCATTATTAGTGGTGTCCATCCGGATGACGTTACCGTCGTCACCCACACCGGCGGTGCTGTCGGAGTTCACGGTGGAATCGATCTCGCTGCCAGTGCCCTTGAGGCTGTTGCCCTGGAGGACGCTCTTGATGGTCAGCACGTCATCGTCGGACAGGGTGTAGGTGATGATGGAGCCAGCGGCCACGCCGGTCTTGTTGTAGGAGCCGCTGCCGGGCTGGTTAACGTCGCGGGTGCCCAGGTAGGTCTCCAGCTTCACGTCGTTGGACTTGCTATTGACATCATTAGCGGCAGTAATTCCAGTGATATCCTCCATCGCCTTGGCGGAGTTCTTCCAGTTGATGCTGTAGGTCTTGACGGTGCCGTCGGTCATGAGGATCTTGACCTGGCCGGAGCGGTCCAGGGCGTTCAGGGTCCAGGCGGAGTCCACCACCAGGGCGTAGTTGGTCACCACTTCCTCAGCGGGGCGGATGGCGATCACATAGCCGTTGGAGTCCAGGACAAAGTCGTAGCTGTTGTCAAAGCCGGGCTCGTTCTTGGCGTCGGCAATGTCAAAACGGGTCAGATCTACGTCCACCAGGGAGGCGGCGTCCAGGATGTAGGACTGGCGGTACTCTTCGCCATCCACGGTGATAAAGAGCTCGTCGGCCTTGTCGCGGTCCACGCGGGTCATCTTGCCGGTGACAACCTCGGGGGCGGAGATGTAGGTGCGGCCGCCGTACTGCACGTAGAGGATCAGGTCGTCGGTGGTCACCTCGTCGTTGAACACTACGTCCTCAAAGTCCTCCGTCTCAGTGACGGTCTTGTTGGCCAGCTCGTTGTTCTTGTCATAACCGGGCGCATAGAAGGAGATTGTCTCGTTCTTCTCGCTGTAGGTGCGCACCTCGGACAGAGTCTCGCGGGTGAACAGCACGTACTCGGCGTCGCCATCGTTGTTGTTGTCGATGATCTCAACGTCCACACCGTTCAGGTTGAACTTGTCGCTGTTGTTGGCGGCATAGCTGTAGTCGTTGATCAGGTTGTGGGCATCCTCTTCGGTCTTGCAGTAGCCGTAGTTCACGTAGAACTCGGTGCCCTTGGTGACGGCCACGCCGGTGCCCTTCAGGTAATCCTTCACGGTGCTCTGAGTGGCAGCGGTGGCGTTGATCACGTTCACGTCGTCCTTGGTGGACACGCCCAGCACCTTGGAATCGGACAGGATGGTGGTCTTCTCGATGTACATGGTCACGGTCTTGCCCAGGAAGTCAACGGGGGTGTCCACATTGAAGGCAATCTTACCGGACTGGGCCACGCCCTCGTCCTTGGTGGTGTTGGAGGTGGTGGAGGAGTACAGAACCACGTTGTCCAGCACGGTCTTGCCATCCTTCAGAGCGGAGTCGGAGTCGGTCTTGTCCAGCTCAGCCCACTTGTTGCCCACCACAACGCCCTCCACCTTGTACACGCCGTACATGGAGGACAGGATGGTGCGGGCGTCGGAGTACGCCATGGCGTAGCCGTTGTTGGTGTAGCTCTCGATCATCTCCACGTCCAGGGCGTTGTAGATGAGCAGAGCGGCGTTGTCGCGGCTCAGAGGCTCGGCCACGGAGCCCTTGAAGTTGCGGAAGATGCCCAGCTTGGAGGCCAGGGCGTTGGTGTTGATCTCCCAGTCGGTGCCGGTCAGGCCCTCGATAGCGGGATCGTAGCCAGCGGCCACCAGCAGCATCTTGGCGGCCTCGTTGCCGGTAACGGTAGCGGCGGGGTCAAACTTGCCGTTGCCGCGGCC
>NZ_CAXSQB010000098.1:0-3163 GCF_964239415.1 Clostridium sp. ATCC BAA-442
CAAAGCTGGTTTCGAGGCCCAGTCGTTGTTTGAGAATCAGGGCGAATTGAAGTACGCCGGCGCTGGTTTTGAACAGACTATTGTCCCACCAGTCAGGGAGAAGCTTCTCAATGTATGAGCGTGGGTATCCCGCGGCTTTAAGGCTACTGAATGCTGATTTGACTGTTACGGGTGTCGAAGCCTCATCCATGGACCCCTCCTGTGTACTGCTGCATCGTCAATCATTTTTACAGGCACGCCTTGCGATGAGCAAATAGCAATTCAGCCAGCCTCTTTGCGTGCTGGTCTGTGCCGTCCCATACCAGGCCCAGAGCGTCCATCAAAATGGGAGAATTACGCGGATCCGCCTTTTCAGCAAAAATCGAGATATTTGCATAATCGCATAGGGCTTTGAGGGTGCTGGTTACGCGCTTTGGTCGACCGTAAAGATTACGATAGATCTGGGACTGTGAGATTCCGGTCATCCTTGCTATTGCGCTGCTGGATGTAATTTTACCTCGCTCGAAGAACTGGCGAAGTTCAAGCTGAAGCAGTTGGGGTGGTTTTATGCAATTCATGTTAAAATAGTAGCATATTTGCATAGTGTTAATGGCCAATTAAACTGACCCACCTCTGGCCAACAATTTTGACCCACCCATAGTGGCATTGGCCACCGACCATGTAGCGTCACCCGCCTTATGCACAGGCCGGGGACAGATCATTGAAGGAGTGGGTTGTGATTCACAAGATCAAGGGGTTGTATGACCAGGGCCGAGGCCTGTCGGTCCGTGCCATCAGTCGTGAGCTGGGGATTTCCCGGAACACCGTACGCAAGTATCTCCACCTGGATGAGATGCAGATCAGCGCTACCATTGCTGACCCTTCACGCACCAAGGTGCTCGACGAGCACCGCGATTATCTGATTAATCAGTTGGGTCAGTTTCCAGCCCTGAGCGCAGTCAAGCTGGCCCGTCGCCTGAGGGAGCGCACCACCGAGCTGGCGGTGTCAGACCGGAGCATTCGCCGCTATGTGCAAGCGCTCAAGCAGCAGGTTGCCAGTGGCCAGTTGCGCTATTACGAGCCGGTCGTTGAGTCAGTGCCTGGCGTGCAGTGTCAGGTCGACCCCGGTGAGCTGCGAGGCGTCATGATTGGCGGCCTGGAGCGTGTCGTTCATTTTGTGGTGTTTGTGCTGTCCTGTTCACGGCTGATGTATGTCGGTCTGAACTTCCGGCCGCTGGATACCGAACGGTTTATCCAGATGCACGACGAGGCCTTCCGCTACTTCGGCGGCGTCACCGAGGAGTGCATCTACGATCAGACCAAGATGGTGGTGATCAACGAGCAGTACCGTGAGCTGACGCTGAACCAGCGCTTCCACCAGTATGCGACTACCGTCGGGTACCGCATCCATGCCTGCGAGGGCTATGACCCGGAGAGCAAGGGCAAGGTGGAGGCCGGGGTCAAGTACGTCAAGCGTGACTGCTTCTACGGCGAGCACTTCCAGGACGAGGCCGCCGTCCGACAGCACCTGAATGATTGGCTCGAGACTGTCGCCAACGCACGCGTGCACGGCACGACGGGGCAGCATCCAAGAGCGCATTTCGAGGCACTGGAGCGTAGTCAGCTCAAGCCCTATCTCGTCCCGCAGAACCTGCTGCACGTGGCGCCGACAAGGGAGACCCGCAAGGTCGACAAGACCGGCTTGATCTCATGGCAGGCCAACAAGTACTCGGTACCCATGGCCTGGCAGCAAGCCCGTGTCGGTGTCAGCGCACAGGACAACCAGTTGCTGATCCATGACCTGGAGAGCGGTGAACTCATAGCCACCCATGACCTGTGCAAGGCCAAGGGCCGGATGATCAAGAACAACAACCATTACCGAGACCATGCCCAGCGCATTACCGACCTGGAGCGCGGCATCGACTCGATCCTGCCCGATGCCCTTGGGGCAACCCTGTGCCAACTGCTCAAGCGTACTTCGCCGCGTATCTACAAGGATCAGCTGGTTGCTGCACGCGACCTGCTCATGGCCCATGCGCCGGTTGATACGGCGTTGCTCGGCGAGTTGTGCGAGCGCAGTGAACTGACCGCCACCGGGCTCAAGCGCTACCTCGAAGCATGGCAGCAAGCCAAGGCGCGGGGCCGGATCATCGGCGACCATGACTATGCGCCAGAGGCCGGTAGCCAGGTTAGTCACGCCGACCTGAACGCTTATGCCCGCATTGGCCAGTCGACTGGCCACGGGGTGACCCAATGAGCCTGCTCGACAGCACTATCGCGCAGTACCGAAGCCTGCGCCTCAGCGCGACCGCGGGTGAGCTGGCCACCCTGCTGGCCAGAGCCGAAGCCAATGAACTGTCCTACCTGAGCTTCGCCCAGTCACTGGTCGAGCATGAGCTTAACGCCCGCTCCAGTAGCCGCGTAAGCCGCAACCTCAAGCAGGCGCAGTTCCCCTCGGAGAAGCATCTGGAGGCCTTCGATTACCGGCACCAGACCACCATCACCAAGCGCCAGGTCAGCACCTTGCTGGACTTCAGCTTTATCGACAACCGCGACAACCTGGTGTTCATCGGACCACCGGGTGTGGGCAAGACCCACTTGGCCATTGGGATTGGCCACAAGGCGGTTCAGGCGGGCTACAAGGTGCTGTTCCGCACGGCTCTGGCGTTGGTCGAGGATCTGGAGCTGGCGGAAATGAAGGGCGAGCTGAAGAAGCGCCTTAATCAGCTGAGCAAATACGACGTGCTGATCATCGATGAGCTGGGCTACCTGCCGATGACGCGCCAAGCCCGGTACAACCTGTTCCAGTTAATCAACAACCTGTACGAGTACCGCTCGGTCATCCTGACCACCAACAAGGACTTCACCAGCTGGGGCGAGTTCTTCCATGACGACAACGTGGCCGTGCCCATCATCGACCGCGTGATCCACCATTCACACATCTTTATGCTGGGAGGTGAGAGCTATCGTTTGAAGCAGAAAACCGGCGGTTAGCGGTGAGCAAGTGGGTCAATTCTATTGGCCAAAAGTGGGTCAAAATTAATGGCCATTGACACATAGACGCTAACCCTACGTTTCACGAGGCGTTTGCGCTCTGATGGGTTAGACTTTGCGGCTGTCCACAGTATTTTTTCATTTCAAGGCAACCGTAATGCGTGAGGCAGAAATCAAACGAGCATTGGCG
>NZ_CAXSQB010000099.1:0-691 GCF_964239415.1 Clostridium sp. ATCC BAA-442
CGGCAGGGCAGCCACGTGAAGCGCACCCCCAGCTCCTCCCCGTCCCCCATCGCATCCTCCACCATGCGGGACAGGCGTGGGAGGGCCACACCGATCTCCCGCACGCCGTGGCGGCGGAGCAGCCCGGCCTGGTGGGCCAGCAGGGGCTTGTCGAACAGGGACAGCAGGGGCAGGGGGCGCTCCAGCGTCAGGGGGGCGAACCCCTCCTCCCCTTCCCCGCACAGAATGATCGCTTTCAAGGTGGGAAACCATCCTTTCACACACAGTTTCCCGTATTATTGCCGGAACCGCCCCCGTATGATACAATATTGTGACCAGAGAGCAAAGGAGAACGGCCATGAACATTCAGATTTTTGGAAAAAGCAAGTGTTTTGACACCAAAAAGGCGGAGCGCTGGTTCAAGGAACGGCGTATCCGGTTCCAGTCCATCGACCTGGGGAAGTACGGCATCAGCCCGGGGGAGCTGAAAAGCGTGCTGAACGCCGTGGGGCTGGAGGCCCTCGTCGACCCCAAGCACCCCGACGCCGCCCTGCTGGCCTATCTGGCCTACGACGCCGACAAGGTGGAAAAGCTGCTGGACAACCCCAGGCTGCTGAAAACCCCCATTGTCCGCAATGGCAGGCAGGCCACCGTGGGCTACTGCCCCGAGGTGTGGCAGGGCTGGGCATAAGCAAACGTGGGGGGGGGGGGG
>NZ_CAXSQB010000099.1:701-960 GCF_964239415.1 Clostridium sp. ATCC BAA-442
CCCCCCCCCCCCCCCCCCCCCCCCCCGTCAGCCTGCCGAAATGTCATTTCGGCAGGCTGTTGGACTTTTTGAACCTATAAAAAGGTTCAAAAAGTCGATTGATCCCACGCGAACGGCCCAGGCCGGCCTCTCTTGGCCTGCGGCCAATTCACCTCCAGTGAACCCTGGCGGTTCCCTTTCACACTATCTCTCCCTCCGAAGACTTCGGCAGGAGATACTGTCGAAAGCCTCAAATGTGCCGGGGCGCAGGCCGCCCCGG
>NZ_CAXSQB010000099.1:970-2917 GCF_964239415.1 Clostridium sp. ATCC BAA-442
CCCCCCCCCCCCCCCCCCCCCCCCCCCCCCACGTCTCCTTATTGGTAGAGGGCCGCCACCGCGGCCAGTTGGCGCTTCAGCTCCTCCGCCGCCCAGTCGGGGCGGAGAATCTGCACTCCATCCCCCAGGCCGAACACCCAGCCCAGAAACTGGGGACTCACCACCGCCGGAACGGTGACGGTGAAGTGCTCCTCCCCGTCGGGCACCAGAATGGCGTCCCGGCCAAAGCGGTCCAACACCACCCCTACCAGGCTGTTGCGGCAGCGCAGGGTGACCTGCCCCTCCCGGCCGGAGAACATACCGAAGTGCTTCTGCGCATAGGATGCGATATCAAAACCCCCGTCCGCCCCCTCCAGGGGCAGGCAGGTCACCGCCAGCTCGGCCATCTTGTCCACCCGGTAGTGGCGCATCTCGCAGGAGCGGTGGTCATAGCCCGCCAGATAGTAGTTCTCGTTGTCCCAGATGAGCCCCAGGGGGGAGACGGTGTACCGTTTTCCCTCCCGCCGGAAGACCTTTTCCTTTTTGACATTATACTCAAAGTATTTAAAGGTGACCGCTTTCCGGTTTGCAATCGCGGTGTGTAGCTTGTCGATGGTGTAGTACACGCTCTCGTTCATGCTTTTCACCCGGCGGTCCACATACACCTGCCGCTGGAGCTGGCGGGCCTGATGGGCCGATGCCTGGGACTCCAGCTTGCGGATGAGCTCGCTGCTCTTGCGCTGGGTGATGAACTTGGAGGACTGCACCGCGTCCACCAGCAGCTTCAGCTCGGCCAGTTGAAACGTCCGCTCCCCCAGGAACCAGCCCGGGGACTTTCCCTTGCGGCTCTGTACGTCCATGCCCAGGGTGCGCAGGGCCTCCATATCGTCATAAATGCTCTTGCGCTCGGCCTTGATGTCCCACGCCTCCAGGGCCTGAATCAGCTCGGGCACCGTCAGCGGATGGTCCTCGTCGGTGCGCTCCCACAGAATCCTGCACAGGCAGAGCAGCTTGAGCTTTTGATTTGCACTTCGCGGCATGCCTCTCTCCCCCTTCCTCTCTCTCAGAATAGCGGTTTTTTAGTCCAATAAACCGTACTTTTTTAGCATAGCACAAAATTGCACGGATTGCGAGGTTTTTTCATGGAAGTTGTAGTCTCTGCCCCCCTGTGCCCCCTCTATGCCGCCGCCAGCGCCGGCGCGGAGCGCTCCGACGAGCTGCTGTGCGGCTGGACCGCCGAGCTTCTGGAGGAATTCTCCACCGGCTGGTGCCGCGTCCGCACCAAATACCGCTACGAGGGCTGGGCCCGCCGGGAGCATCTGCGCCCCGCCGGGGACTGGACCGGGCGAAACAAGCGGCTCGTCCGCGCCCCGTTTGCCGACGTGCTGGCCCGGCCGGAGGTGGAGAGCCCCGTGCTGGACACCCTGCCCCGGGGGGCGCTGGCCGCCCCCGTCGGGGAGGCCGGGGAGGGCTGGCAGAAAATAGCCCTCCCGGACGGCCGGGAGGGCTATACAAAGTGTAGTCTCTTGGAGGATGATTACAAAACGCCCCCCGCCGTGTCCGAGGAGGCCCTGCGGGCCCGGGCGGTGGAGGTGGCCCTGTCCTACCAGGGCACCCAGTACCGCTGGGGCGGTAAGTCCCCTCTGGGCGTGGACTGCTCGGGGCTGACCTTCATGGCCTGGTTCTTCTGCGGGGTGTCCCTCTACCGGGACGCCCGGCTGGTGGACGGCTTTCCCGCGCGGCCCATCCCCTTTGAGGCGCGGAAGCCGGGGGATCTGCTCTATTTCCCCGGCCATATCGCCCTCTATCTGGGGGACGACCGGTACATCCACTCCACCGCCCGGGCGGGCAGCGACGGGGTGATGATCAACAGCCTGGACCCCGCCGCCCCGGACTACCGGGCGGATCTGCGGGAAAAGCTGTACGCCGTGGGCAGTGTGTTCCCGCTGGCGTAGGGGCGGGCGGGTG
>NZ_CAXSQB010000100.1:0-2652 GCF_964239415.1 Clostridium sp. ATCC BAA-442
GCCCTTGGCCACGGGGAACATGGCGTCCACGATGCGCTGGCCGGAGAGCAGCGGGGTTCTGGGGGGATACTTGTGCTTGTAGGGCCGCCCCACGCGGACGGGCCACTTCTGCACCATGGTCAGCGCGTGCTTCTCCCCCTTCCCGTCCACCAGCACCGCCACCGTGTCCTGCACCGTGAAGGAGCCGGACTGGATGGACTCGATGGTGCCGGACAGGGTGGGGGGCACCATGATCTTGTGGAGCACCACACTGGTCTCCTGGACGGTGCCCAGCACGTCGCCTCCGGTGACCTTGTCGCCGGGCCTGGCCACGGCGGTGAAGTCCCACTTCTTCTCCCGATCCAGGGCGGGCACCTCCACGCCCCGGGGCAGGTTGTTGTTCCCCGCCTTCCGCATGATGCCCTCCAGGGGGCGCTGGATGCCGTCGTAGATGTTCTCAATGATGCCGGGGCCCAGCTCCACGCTCATGGGCGCGCCGGTGGTCTCCACCACCGCGCCGGGGCCCAGGCCGGAGGTCTCCTCGTACACCTGGATGGACGCCGCATCGCCGTTCATGTTCAGAATCTCGCCGATCAGGCGCTGCTCGCCCACCCGCACCACGTCGGCCATGTTGGCGTCCTTCAGCCCCGTCGCCACCACCAGCGGGCCGGAGACCTTGACAATTTTTCCGCTCAATGCTTCAACCTTCTTTCTCGTCGGCGCAAACTGCACATCCTTCGCGTCCCCGTAAACGGGAACGCTCACTCGTTCCGTTGCGCCTCCTCCTCCCCGCCGGACCCACTTCGTTGGGCTCCGCCGGGGGTCCGGACGGCCATAAAGGCCGCCCCTACCGCAGGGCGTTCCGGACGTAGGGGCGACCTTCATGGTCGCCCGTCCTTCCGGCCATTGCCGATGATCCGCTCCCTCGGCCTGCTCCGTCTTCGGCGCGGGCGGGTGTGGGCACCCGCCCCTACAGGGCGCCCAACGCGTTATGGGCGTAGGGGGCGATGCCCACATCGCCCCGCCCCCTCTCCGCAGGGGGAGCTACAAAATATCCGCCCCAACAGCACGCTCCACGGCCCGCTTGACGTTGGCCATACCGATGCCCAGGGAGCCGTCCTTGCCGGGGATCAGGATGATCGCGGGGGTCAGCGCGTCCTTGTACCGCTCCAACTCCGCCTCCATGTGGGCCGCGTACCCCTCGGTCAGGTACACCACCGCGTAGTTCTCCTTCGCCAGAGCGTGAAGGGTGCGCTTTGCCTCCTCCGCGCTCTCCGCCGGGAACACGTCCAGCCCCAGGGCCTTGAAGCCCAGCACGCTGTCCTTGTCGCCCAGCACCGCGATTTTATAGTTAGACATAGGCCTCACGCAGCCTTTCCCGAATAGTGTCCGCGTCCAGCCCGGCCATACGGCCGGAGAGGATGGTGCGGATGGCGGTGAACTCCGCCTCCCGGGCGTACAGATAGCCTACCACCGCCTGCTCCCCAAAGGGGATGCGGCGGGCCTGGGCCAGGTAGCCCATCACCGCGTCGTCGCACAGCCGCTCAAAGGCGGTGAGCTCCCCGCTGCCGGGAGCGGTGAGGGCCGCGCCGGCCGCCGCCGCATCACTGAGGGGACCGGCCCGGAACACCGCCGCCAGATCATTGCCCTTGCCTGACGTGAGCACGTGGGCCTCCACATTTCCCCCGGGCAGGAGCACCTGGCTCAAAAAGTCGCTCCCCTTCCCCATCCGGGCGCACCGGACGGCGGAGCGCAGGTTGGCGGCGTCGATGAGCAGCCGCACATACCCCTCCAGGAAGGGGCTGCCCACCGCGCGGGCCGTCTCCGCCATCTCCGCAAAATAGGCCCGGTCCAGCACAAAGTCGGCCAGTTGAGGGTCATTTCCACCATTGAGGGTCTCCCGGGCCTGCACAACCGCCCGGCGGAAGGGGCCGGTGAACTCCCGCAGGCTGTCCCGCTGAAAGGCCTCCTTCACCTGGGCGGCGCTCCACCGCCCGCCCTCCATCAGCAGCCGGTCGGCGTCCGCCCCCACCGCGGCCCCCTTTACCAGGGCCTTGGCGTTGTGGTAGTCGTACTTCATCTGAAACAGCTCCACCAGCCGTTTGTCGGGTACTGCGCCGCCCAGCTCCCGGTACAGGGCCGCCCGCGCCGCCGAGAGCAGCTCGTCCAGCCCACGGTTGGTCAGGGCCGGCAGCTCCTCATAGCCGCACTCGGCCAGCACCTTCACCGCCTCGTCGTCGCTGCGGGCCTCCACCATCCGCTCCATCCGCTCCCGGGTCACCAGGCGGTTCTCCATCGCCCGCACGCGGGCTGAGATGGTCAAATAATCCGTGTCTCTGATCTTACTCAAGTTTTCGCCTCCCTATCGGAGCGCTCAGCCAAAGAGCACCTCCACAACCGTCCGGTCCATCTCGCCCCGCAGGAGGCGCACCAGTGTTTCAAAGGTGCAGTTCACTTCCACGTCCCCGTCGCTGAGAATCAGCCCGCCCCGGATGGGCCGGGTCTGGACAGACAGGGTCAAATGGCCGTCTCCCAGCCTCTCGTTGGCCTGGGTGACCACCTGCTTGCCATAGCGCGCCCGGTCCTTCTGGGACAGAATGACCTCCTCCCGTCCCGTGGACGACGCCTTCGCCGCCAGCCCCGCCAGCAGCCCTACGTATTCCCCGTCCGGCA
>NZ_CAXSQB010000101.1:0-2350 GCF_964239415.1 Clostridium sp. ATCC BAA-442
GGCGGGGGGGGGGCGGCGGCCGCCGCCGGGGCGGAGCTGGGCCGGAAGGGGAGCCCCGGGGCCTTCCTCCGGGCGGTCTCCCGGCACAAGACCGGAGCGGACGGCGGGGACGACCCGGCCTTTGCCCTCTATCAGGAGAAGCTGGAGGGAAAGCTGGACTTTGACGACCTCCTGCTGGAGACCCTGCGCCAGTGGGAGGGCGGCCGGTCGGACCGGTGCTTTACCCACCTGCTGGTAGACGAGTTCCAGGACATCGACCGCCTCCAGCTCCGGCTTCTCCGGGCCTGGCGGCGGGAGGGTGGCACCTTTTTCGCCATCGGCGATCCCGACCAGTCCATCTACGGCTTCCGCGGGGCGGACGCCGGCTGCTTCTCCGCCCTGGGGGCGGAGCGGACGGTGAGGCTGACGGAGAATTACCGCTCCACCCCGGAGATTCTCGCCGCGGCCCTGCCGGTGGCGGAGGCCATCGACGGCGCGCCCCGGCGCATGGAGACCCACAGCCCCCACGGGGCGGAGGTACGCCTGCTCACCGCCGAGGGGGACCGGGCGGAGGCCATCTTCGTGGCCAAGGAGATCGCCCGGATGGTGGGCGGCGTCGGCATGCTGGAGGCCCAGGTGCTGGGGGCCGCCCGGGGCGTGCGGAGCTTCGAGGACATCGCGGTGCTCTACCGCACCCGGCGGCAGGCGGCCCTGCTGGAGGAGTGTCTGGCCCACGACGGCATTCCCTGCGTGGTCACCGGCCGGGAGGATTTCCTGTTGGACGGGGAGGTGCAGGACGCGCTGGCGTGGCTTGAGAGGCAGCAGGGGGAGGGAAAGTCCCCCGCCGCCCTCCTGGAGGAGTGGACGGCCCACCACACCCCCTCTGGCGGGGTGGAGCGGCTGCGCAATATGGCGGTGTTTTTCGGGGATGTGCCCGCCTTTCTCCGCAACCTGACCATCGGGCAGGAGGGGGATCTGCTGCGCCGGGCCGGGCTGAGTTATGCCGCCGGAGCGGTGACCCTCTCCACCCTCCACGGGGCCAAGGGCCTAGAGTGGCCGGTGGTATTCCTGTGCGGCGTTGGGGAGGGCCGCATTCCGCTGGAGCGGAAGGGCCTGGACACCGATGAGGCTGAGGAGCGGCGGCTGCTCTATGTGGGTATGACCCGCGCCAGAGAGGAGCTGGTGCTCCTCAGCGGCGGAGAACCCTCCCGCTTCCTGGCGGGGCTACCACTCCGTCAGGATACGGCCCACGCCCCGGTGCCGCGTCCCCTAGGGGTGCAACTGAGCCTGTTCAAGTGAAACGTGTGCCGGATTTCACATGCGGGAGTGGTTGAAACGTATAACATTCCCGGGGGGAGCCTTTTCAGAGCCGCCCTGCTCAGAATGCCCAGGCGGCTTTCAGCCGCCGGAGGGCCGGGGCCATGTCCACGGCGGCGATACGGGTATAGCCCAGGATCAGGGCGGGAGGTCGGCCGGGGGGCGGCGGGGTGAGATCACAGGCGGAGAGGGGGGCCACCCCTACCCCAGCATCCACGGCCCGCGCCACCAGCTCGGCTTCGCTCCAGCGGCCGTCCATCCAAAGGAGCAGATGGAGGCCCGCGTCGCCTCCGGCGAAGGACCCAACCCGCGTCAGTCCAGTGTCCTGGGCGGCGGCCAGCAGCGCTTCCCGCCGGGCTTTGTAGCGGGTGCGGGTGCGGTTGAGGTGGCGCTCAAAGTGGCCCCGCTCCATGAAGCGGGCCAGGGCGTACTGCTCAAAGGAGGGGACGGTGGAGGAGTAGAACCAGAAATCCCGCCGCCACCGCTCCAGCAGGTGGGGGGGCAGCACCATGTAGCTGATGCGCAGGGAAGGGGCCAGACTCTTTGCAAAGGTGTTGAGGTAAACCACCCGCTCTCCGCCGTCCAGGCTTTGCAGGGCGGGGATGGGGCGGCCGGAGAAGCGGAACTCGCTGTCGTAGTCGTCCTCCAGAATATAGCGGTCGGGGGCGGCCTCCGCCCACCGCAGCAGGGCCTGCCGCCGGGCTACCGGCATGATGATGCCCAGTGGGTAGTGGTGGGAGGGGGTCACGTGAACCACCCGGACCCCGGCCTCCTCCAGAGCATCCACCCGCAGGCCCTGGCCGTCCAGCGGGAGGGGGCGGACGGCAGCGCCGCAGCTTGTAAGGATGCGCTGGGTCTTGGTGTAGCCGGGATTTTCCACGCCATAGCCCCCCTCCCGGCCCAGAAGCTGTACCAGAAGGCCAATCAGGGTCTCCGACCCGGCCCCCACCACGATCTGCTCCGCGTCTGCCCGGATGCCCCGGAAGCGATACAGGTGCTCCGCAATGGCCCGCCGCAGGGCAGGGAGGCCCTGGGGGTGGGGGGAGGCCAGGAG
>NZ_CAXSQB010000102.1:0-2283 GCF_964239415.1 Clostridium sp. ATCC BAA-442
GTTACTTTCGCCCAGTCATTCAGCGGGGTAAACCAAATATACCGTTCTTTCTTGGCATCCTCCAGCGTCAGCGGCTCGTTCGGCGGGGTGAGGGTGGGCGCATACTCGACAAGCTCCGCTTTGCCATCTCGCCATGCCGGGAACGATTTCTCAAACTGCTCCCTGCTTTTGTACATCCGGGGGCGAAGTTGGCTATCCATAACCGCTTTCCCGCCCTGAAACGCTATGAATATGTGCTGTCCTTTCTCAATCGCCCTTGCCATCTTTCAGCGCCTCCAGTTTCTTCCTCAGTTCCTCCCACGCCATCCGGTTACGTGGAGCCCCACACCAAGGGCAATAAATCCCTACTGGTGGAGCGATCGAGGGTGTCTTACACATATTGCACCCCGGCCACACCCGCTCCATCTGCTCCTGGCTGATTTTCCCCATATATCTACAAATCCTCCATTCTGTGTGGTATTATTTAACTGCGTGGAAAGTGAGGTGATTTCATGGTCATGCATCCAGTTTCCTCAACGGACATAGCCAGTATCGGATATGAAAATGGGACTCTCTACATCTCTTTTCATAAGGGCGGCACCTATGCCTATTTCGGTGTCCCGCAGTCTGTATATGCTGGGCTCATGTCCGCAGGATCCCACGGAAAATACTTCCACGCATTTATCAAGGGTAGGTATGGATATTCCAGGGTCTAATCTATAACTGCCAGCACCACCGCAGGGCCGTTTACAGAGACCACCACATCTTGGTACGGCTCTGCGATGTGTGTTTCTACGCCCTCACGCTTTCTTAGTTCGTCTACCAAATCGCAAGTCTTAAACTCAGATAACTGCTTCCGGCTGACGGGGCGGAGGATGGCGAGAGCGGCTTCCTGCCATGCGTTCACCCAATCCGACAATGTTTCAGTCTCGATGTGTCCGTAAATCTCGTTGACGTTCACATCAGAAATCAAATCTTTCAGGTTCATTCCATCCCCTCCAGCATCTCCATCTCCTTCGACGTCAGCACCGGCGTGCGGGTGTTCCACCGTCCAATAGCATCCTCTTTTAAAATGCACCATGTTGTAGCGCAAAAGCATTCACCGCACACTACACTGTATTTCCCTGATGCTTGAAGTGTCCCTTCTACCAGTACCGCACGTCCCTTGCAGTGTGGACACGGCAGCAGCACCCCCGCATCCGTCAGGCGCTTGGCCGCCTCATGGTCGCCCAGCAGGGCGCGCGTCTTATCGTCCATCGTTCTGGTCCTCCTTGACTGCTTTCCAGCGCTCTTTACGGCTACACGTCCCGCTCCGTAATCCTGCGCTCTACAACTGACTCCATCGCGTCCAGGCTGCGCCAGGGGGCCACCGCCCGGCTGATGCCGTATGGGTCTGCGGTTATCATGGGCTACACCTCCACCACATGGATACCGCGCCCGGCCATGAGCTTTTTCTTTAGCTCATATTCCTTGGTTCGGAAGCCCTTCACATCTTCCACCACAGGCAGCCAGTGGACGGCGCCCGTGCAATCCGGCTCTGTAGGCCGCTCATATGCAAAGTCGGCCCGGTACTTGATGGCCCGAACACGCTCGCCCAGCGGTGTCGTGAACGCCTCCTGGAGTGTGAACTCCGGCTGGAGCTTCAAATCTCTAATTTCTCCGGCGCACAGCATGAGCATGAGTTGGTCATACCGTACGGCCTCTTTCTGACTGTCGAAGGTGATGCCATTTCGCACCGCCTTCTTGTTGCCGTATTTATTCACAGGGCAAGGCCCCTTTCGTCAAGAATGTCCATCCAGGCCGCCGCGGTCAGCCCTGCCTTTTTGGTCTCTTCCCAAGTGTCCGGCACCCCAGCTGCCCGGCGCTGACAGCGAAGATCCTGCCACCGCTCCCGCAGGGACTCGACCGCGGGGTCTATGTAACGGGCAGTTGGAGTCGGCAGACTTTGTGTTTTCGGCCTCTCCGGCTGCGGGCAGCGGGAGGAGATATCGGTCGGGTCAGGCCAGTATTTTTGCGTCCGGAAGTAGCTCACTACCGCCTCCCGCACGTCGTCCACCGAGTAAGGGGCCAGCGTCAGCGCCCACACAGCCCGCAAAGCGTTGTCCTTGAGGTGCGGGTCGTTGGGGCGGTAAAACGCCAACAGCCTGAACAGCTTGTCCGTGTCCTCGCGGGTCAAAATATCACGTCCTTCCTGTACTTCTACCGGGAATCTACCGGTAGAAGCCTTCTTCTCCTCCAAAACACTCACATTCTCTCAGGAGAAGGAGGAGGAACGGGGGGATAATAGGGGGGATAGAGATAGGG
>NZ_CAXSQB010000103.1:0-2100 GCF_964239415.1 Clostridium sp. ATCC BAA-442
CCCCCCCCCCCCCGCGGGCGGGGACAAGCCCCGCCCCTACGGAGCATTTTGGCCAGGCGATGCCTGCCGCAGCAGACCTCTGTAGGGGCCGATGCCCACATCGGCCCGCCCCTACGTCCAAGCGCCGCAGAATAGCCCGCCGGAAACGGAATCCCGGAAAGGTAGGGGCGGCCCCTGTATGCGGGAGACGGCGGGGCGCTTACTCCAGGGGGAGGATCACCCTGCGGTAGATACGCCGCAGGAAGATCACACAGAGGGCCAGAGAGGCCAGCTCCGCGATAGGAAAGGCCCACCAGACGGCGGTGACGCTGCCGCTGAGGGACAGGAAGAACGCCGCGGGCAGGAGGATCAGGAGCTGACGGACAATAGAGATCATCATGCTCAGCAGGCCATTGCCCAGGGCCTGGAAGGTGGAGGAGCAGATGATGCTGAAGCCCGCAAAGACAAAACACAGGCTGATGATGCGCAGGGCGGGCACACCGATGGCCAGCATGTCGGGGGACGCTTCAAACAGGCCGAGGATATTCGCCGGGAAGAGCTGAATGACCACCAGGCCCACCAGCATGATGGCCACGGCCAGGAGGGCGCTGAATTTCACCGTATCCACCAGGCGTTTACGCTTACGGGCGCCGTAGTTGTAGGAGACGATGGGCACCATGCCGTTGTTGAGGCCGAACACCGGCATGAACACGAAGCTCTGGAGCTTGAAATACACGTTGAACACGGCCACGGCGGTGGACGAGAAGGCGAACAGGATCTGGTTCATACCGAAGGTCATCACCGAGCCGATGGAGTTGAGAATGATGGACGGCGCGCCCACGGAGTAGATGTTTCGGATCACCGGGCCGTTGGGGCGGAAGCCCCGGAGGGTTGGGTGGATATCGTGGTTGCAGGTGAGGTTGAACAGCACCGCCAGGACGGCCGCCACGATCTGGCCCAGGACGGTGGCTGCGGCAGCCCCCGCAACCTCCATACGGGGGAAGGGGCCCAGGCCGAAGATGAGCACCGGGTCCATGATGATGTTGATGATGGCCCCGGTGCCCTGGGTGAGCATGGTGTAGAAGGTGCGCCCGGTGGCCTGGAGCAGCCGTTCGAACATAATTTCCAGGAACAGCCCAAAGGACAGGCCGCCGCAGATGCGCATATAGGCGGTGCCGGAGGAGACGATATCGGGAATATCGGTCTGTACGGCGATGAAGGGGTGGGCCAGGGTGAGCCCGGCCACCGTAAAGACCAGCGTGGAGAGCACCGCCAAAAACACGCCGTTTTCCGCCGCGCGGTTGGCGGCATCATAGTTCTTCTCCCCCAGGCTGCGGGAGAGGAAGGCATTCACACCTACGCCGGTGCCCACGCCCACGGCGATCATCAAATTCTGAAAAGGGAACACCATGCCCACCGCCGTCAGGGCGTTCTCGCTGAGCTTGGCCACGAAATAGCTGTCCACCACGTTGTAGAGCGCCTGTACCAGCATGGCGATCATCATGGGCAGAGACATGGAGAGCACCAGCCGCCGGACCGGCATGGTGCCCATTTTGTTTTCCTGCAGTTCTTCTGACATAACCGACCTCCAAACACCAAAACAGGGCCGCAGCAAACTGCTGCGGCCAAATAAAAGTGATTGGTTTTATTTTACTGGAATTGCGGCGGTTCGTCAATCCTTTTGTGGAATCAGGGCGTTTTTTCAAACAATGAGGGGCGGCCCAGGTCGGTAAAGCCCGCGGCCTTGGCGTCGGAGGAGCACACCACGCCCCCCAGGGAGTAGGAGCAGTGGAGCACCAGAAGCCCTCCGTCCTCTCCCCGGCCGGCCACGATCCCCACATGGGACAGGTCGGGATAGAAGGCCAGATCGCCGGGGAGGGCGTCGGCCCAGTCCACCGGGGCGCACAGGGCCCGCTGGGCCCGCACGCCGTTGCCCACGGCGGCAAAGGCGGCGGGGTCTCCGGCGGCGTTGACGGCGCACCAGGATACGAAGCCGGAGCAGTCCAGCCCGAAAGGCAGGCTCTCCCCGCTGGTGCTGCTGCCCGGGGCGGTGACCACCGCCGGGACGCCCCAGCGCGCATCCCACCCCACCGCGTCCGACTTGCCGCCCCAGAAGTAGCC
>NZ_CAXSQB010000104.1:0-2094 GCF_964239415.1 Clostridium sp. ATCC BAA-442
CTATTACAATAGATTTACGGTTAAAGGCACGGCAGCCAGCCATGTCTTTTTTCGTATCGTTGCCTAAGCTGTTAGAATGTGGAGTGTCTTGGCCTGGCGTTTCCTTTCTTGGGCCCTTGCGTCCGTACAAAAGTCCGTCAGCCAGCCTCTCATTCGCAGCGTTCGATTTATGCAGGTTGAGCCGCCACACCGGTGCGCCCGTGTCATCAAATAGATTGGATCGGCAATGATGAAATGGCTGGAAGCCAAAAGACAAATCTACGATGGGGAGTTGCGCACTATGAACAATGTGGCAGGGGTCGATGTTTCCAAAGGAAAGAGCATGGTATCTGTTCTCCGTCCCTTTGGGGAAGTGGTGGCAAAGCCATTTCCTGTCGGTCACACCGGAAGTGAACTCAAGGAGCTGGCAAACTACTTGAAAAGCCTGGCCGGTGAGACACGGGTGGTCATGGAGCACACCGGGCGGTACTATGAGCCGGTGGCCCGCTTCCTTCACGAAGAAGGCATCTTTATCAGCGCGGTTAATCCGAAGCTTATTAAAGACTATGGCAACAACACCCTGCGCAAAGTGAAAACCGACAAGGCGGATGCCCAGAAGATTGCCCGCTATGGGCTTGACAACTGGGCAGAATTGCGCCAGCATACACTTATGGACACAATTCGTATGCAACTGAAAACGCTGAATCGGCAGCAGGGACTGTACTCCAAGACCAAGACGATGATGAAAAACAACCTCATTGCGCTCCTGGACCAGATCTATCCCGACGTCAATGACCTGTTTGACAGTCCTGTCCGCGAGGACGGCAGCCAGAAGTGGGTGGACTTTGCTGCGACCTTCTGGCATGTGGACTGTGTGCGAACCATGAGCCTCACCGCTTTTACCGAGCGTTACCGCAAGTGGTGCAAGCAGCATGGCTACAACTTCAGTCAGAACCGGGCTGTTGAGATCCACGCCGGGGCGAAGGACCTGATTGCCATGCTTCCAAAGGCCCCCCTGACCAAAACTATGGTCCGGCAGGCAATTGATGCGCTGAACGCCGTCTCAAAATCTCTGGAGAGGCTCAAGTTGGAAATGCGTACTCTGGCCGCCCAACTCCCGGAACATCCCATTGTCATGGCTATGCACGGTGTTGGGGATTCTCTTGGTCCGCAGCTTATGGCGGAGCTTGGGGATGTTACCCGGTTCACCCACAGAAACGCTATTACCGCTTTTGCAGGCGTCGACCCCGGGGCCGACCAGTCCGGTACTCACGAGGCCAAGAGCACCAGAATCTCCAAAAGTGGGCCGCCGGAGCTGCGCCGCGCCTTGTTCCTGGTCATGGACTGCCTGCTGAAAACCATGCCACAGGACGACCCGGTCTACCAGTTCATGGACAAGAAACGTGCCGAGGGTAAGCCTTATCTTGTCTACATGACAGCCGGAGCCAACAAGTTCCTGCGCATTTACTACGGAAGAGTAAAAGAATACCTGGCTTCCCTGCCTCCGGAGGAAAATTCAGGCAGTATTCTTCCTTGAGATGGAACAATATTGCTTTTACTCTAAAAGCATCTTTAGACAGAAAGTGTGGGTCTTTGATGTTTTTAGACAATCTATCCGCCTCCCTCCTCCAACTCTGCGACGCCGAGCATCTCAGCTATGAGAAGGCCTCCGAACGCTGTGATTGCAGCCCTAAACATTTCTCCAACATTGTCTGCAAACGCTCTTATCCCTCCCTCAAGGTCTTTGAGAATATCTGTCTTGGTTTTCACAAATCCCCTAACCGACTTTTAGGCGTAGGTCTGGACGAACTTTCATTTCGTATCCCTATGCCAGTTGCCGAGGTACATATCTTCCCTTTAATACCTGGAGCACCCTCTTTCCCTGTCTGCCCTCAATGTGGCTCTACCTTGGAACGTGAGTATCTGACCTATTGTTGCTACTGCGGTCAGTGTCTTTCCTGGAAGCATTTCAATAACGCTTCTATTGTGATACGTCCCTAAAGCCTTTGCCTCCTCTCCAGGCCAACCGTTTCCCGCTGTTGGCCTTTTTTGCCTGCCCTGTTTTCCAATGAGGATTTTTTCATTCAGAGGCTTGACTTTTTATTTGCAGACTTT
>NZ_CAXSQB010000105.1:0-1974 GCF_964239415.1 Clostridium sp. ATCC BAA-442
CCCGGTTCCAGCGGCGCACAGTGTCAAACATGGCGATGGAGCAGCACACCACGTCGATACCCTGGTCGGAGAGCAGCTTGCACACCCGGAAGATCCGGCCCGCCCAGCGCAGGCGGTCATCGTTGGTGTAGCCCACATCCTCGCCGAAGGCCACCCGGATTTCGTCCCCATCCAGATAGACCGCATTGGGCTTGGTGTTTTTGAGCCGCTGGTAGAACAGGCTGCCCACGGTCGTCTTCCCCGCCCCAGACAGGCCGGTGAAAAAGTATACGGTTCCCTTGTGTTCCATGTCCTCCTCCTCAGTGATACAGCGGCTGTTCCAGCAGCGCCGGGTCCAGCTCCAAAAGGGGCATGAAGTTCAGCGGCGCGCCGTTTTTGTTGACGAACCGTAGCCCCCGCATCAAAACGCCTGCGATCTCCCGCCGCTTGGCCGCCATGTTTTCCCCGATCTCGGTCAAGATCTCCTGCCGCCGCTGTTCCGGGTCCTCCCCCTCGAAAAACACCTTGTGCTCCATTGCCTTTTTATAGGAGGCCAGGATCAGGTCCGTGCAGCCGTGCAGCCTGCCGACCAGCGCGTTCATCGCCTCTTCGTCCATGGGCGCGCCGTCGTAATACTGAAAATCATAGCCGTAGCGCCGGTATACGTCTCCCATCAGATACTCCAGATACACCCGTTCCTCCCGGCCCAGGTACTCCTCATAGGTCCGGTAGATGGCCGCCGGGTCAAAGCCCCGGTCATTTCCCTTCAAAGACTCCGGGTCCCGCTCGCCGTTGCGGGAACAGTAGGTCATGCTCTTTGTATAGGGTAGGTCCAAAAAGGCTGCCAGGGCGGTAAAGGTGGCTTTCGGATTCAGCTTGCCGTCCTCAAAGCGGACCAGCACCGAATCCTGAAACAGTCGGTCCTGCCAGTCCACCATGTAGTTCCGGTTCAGGACCCGTTCGGTGAGCTCGTCGGGGATTGTCAGCGGCTCCTGGCCCGGTTTCCACTCGTCAATCTGGCGTTGCATGAATCGCACACACGCCCCGGTGGAGGTGGTGGGACGGCGCAGGGGTGTAAACGTTTTGATATACTTGAAGCCCTTGAGGGGGGAGAAGTCCCGCAGCTCCTGATACTCCGGGGAGTCCAGCACCGCCCGGTTCTGGTCGTTCGCGCCCAGAGTGCAGTGGTAGTTGTGGAAGTGGGGTTGGAAAAAAATAGATGGAACGATTCGGGCAGCGGGGTCCAGGTTCCGCAGATCCGCCATAGCCAGATAAAGGGCCACGAAGATATCCTTGTCCGTCCGGTCCCGCATCCGGCTGAGCTGATTCGCCAGCCGCTGGGGCTTCTCCAGATCCCCGTCACCGATGACGCTGTCAAAGGTGATCGTTCCGCCGCCGTCCAACAGCTTGCGGAACTTCTCCACCTGATCCCGCAGGTGATACAGCATCACTGACTCCACCGCGATCAGGTTGGGGTGGTTGTCAAAGATCTCGTTGAAGAAATCGCCTCCGTTATGGCTGGAGAGCTGGGTGTGCCAGATCAGCCGGTGGATCTCCCGGATGCCGACGGGCTTGACGGGATACTGGCTGTAATCCATGCCGAACCGGGCCTGGAAGTCGATGGGGTACTGGCTGATCTCGTCTCCGATCAGGAAGACCAGCTTCTCCTCCTCCAGCAGGGGCCGTAGGTTCAGGACCTGGAGATAGGCGCAGAAGATCTCCCAGTCCGTGTAATGGAGATAGACGTGGTTCTCCCGGCCCACCCACTCGCTTTTCCGCACGTTGTCCCGGAGGTACTCCAGCTCATACTGGGAGTACACATCCGCCGCCAGTACGGGCTTGTCCAGGTTTTGGAAGAAGTTTCGGCTGACCACCGGGTGCCGGAGGTCCAAAGGCTCCCCGAAGGTCTCCGTCTCTGCGGTAAAGGGGATGTAGCGCTGGTCGTCGTAGGGGTAAAAGCGGAGGGGCAGCTCCTCAAAGGCGGGAAAGTCCTGC
>NZ_CAXSQB010000106.1:0-1795 GCF_964239415.1 Clostridium sp. ATCC BAA-442
ACCAGCGAGGTGCAGCGCATGGTCATCTCCGCCAACCTGGGCGTGAACTAAAGGAACTGGAGGGAAAATTACGATATGAAATGCATCGTTTGTGTCAAGCAGGTACCTGATACCTCCGGCGTGGTGGCGGTGAAGGAAGACGGCACCATGGACCGCGCGGCCATGGCCACCATCACCAACCACGACGACCTGGCTGCGGTTGAGGCCGCGCTGCGCATCAAGGACGCCACCGGCTGCAAGGTGGTTGTGGTCTCCATGGGCCCCCCTCCCGCCGAGGGGATGCTGCGTGAGCTGCTGGCCATGGGCTGCGATGAGGCCGTGCTGGTCTCCGCCCGCGAGTTCGGCGGTTCCGATACTTACGCCACCTCTCAGATTCTCGCCGCCGCCATCAAGAAGGTGGGCGTGGACGAGGACGACATCGTGTTCTGCGGCCGCCAGGCCATCGACGGCGACACCGCCCAGGTGGGCCCCCAGATCGCCGAGAAGCTGCACCTGCCCCAGGTCTCCTATGTGGCGGAGATCGCGGTGGAGAACAAGGCCGTCACCGTGAAGCGTCTGCTGGAGGACGGCTACATGACCATCAAGGTTCAGACGCCCTGCCTGCTGACCTGCGTGAAGGAGCTGAACGACGCCCGCTACATGAGCGTGGGCGGCATCATGGAGTGCTACAACAAGCCTCTGGAGATCTACAACTACGAGACTCTGAAGGACGATCCCCTCATCGACGTGGATACCATCGGCCTGAAAGGCTCTCCCACGAATGTGTACAAGTCCTTCTCTCCCCCGGTGAAGGGCGCCGGTATGATGATGGAGGGCGCCGACAAGGCGACCGTCGAGAAGCTGGTCTCCATCCTCAACGACAAGCACATCATCTGATAGAGTGAAAGGAGAGCAACACAATGGCTTTTGATAGTAAGGATACCGCCGCCTTCAAGGGCGTATGGGTTTTCTGTGAGCAGCGCGAGGGCGTGATTATGTCCACCAGCTACCAGCTCCTCTCCGAGGGCCGCAAGCTGGCCAACGACCTGGGCGTGGAGCTGTGCGGCGTGGTGCTGGGCAAGGACATCAAGGAGGACTACCTGAAGGCCCTGGGCGGCTACGGCGCCGACAAGGTGTACTACTGCAACCACGAGCTGCTGGATGTCTACACCACCGACGCCTACACCAAGGTCATCTGTGACCTGGTGGAGGACAAGAAGCCCGAGATCTTCCTCATCGGCGCCACCAACATCGGCCGTGACCTGGGCCCCCGCTGCGCGGCCCGCCTGCACACCGGCCTGACCGCCGACTGCACCCACCTGGACGTGGACGTGGAGAAGTACAAGGCCTTCCTGAAGACCACCTCCACCATCGACGTGGACAACACCAAGTTCGAGGAGAACACCAACCTGAAGATGACCCGTCCGGCCTTCGGCGGTCACCTGATGGCCACCATCATCTGCCCCCGCTTCCGTCCCCAGATGTCCACCGTGCGTCCCGGCGTCATGCAGACCCAGCCCTATGACGAGGCCGGCGCCGCGAAGACGGAGATCGTCAACGTGGACGTGAAGCTGGACAAGTCCGACATCCATGTGGATGTGCTGGAGGTCAAGAAGGCCGCCAAGAAGCTGGTCGATCTGATCGGCGCCGACGTGGTGGTTTCCGTGGGCCGCGGCATCAGCAAGGACGTCGAGGGCGGCATCAAGCTGGCTGAGGAGCTGGCGGGCGTCCTGGGCGGCGTCGTGGGCTCCTCCCGCGCCTGTGTCGACGCGGGCTGGATCTCCGCCGACCACCAGGTGGGCCAGACCGGCAAGAC
>NZ_CAXSQB010000107.1:0-1418 GCF_964239415.1 Clostridium sp. ATCC BAA-442
CTGAATTTTGAGCCAGAGGGGCGTATGACGCCCCTTGCAAGCCATGAAAAAGGAGGGATTCCCCCCACATGCAGTTCTAAATAACACAAAAGAGCGGCAAAAAGTGGCGTTGGTAGACCTCTGGTAGACACGCCGGGCATGCCAAGCACAAAAAGGCCCGGAACCGCAACGGTTCCGGGCTGCTTTTGGTAGACATTTGGTAGACTTAAACTTAACACACCATCCAATAATATAATATATTGAGGTTTCCGCCTGCGAACTATATCATTCGGTACAGGGTTCTCTATATAGAGCAAGGTTCGGCCTCTGGCTTTCATCCTCTATGCCATTTTGGGTTATGCACGAATTTGATTGTCCAAGTTTTTACTATCGTCCATAACGACAAATTCCCTGCAATTTTAAAAAGGCAAACAGGGACCGACTTTTGAAGAAGTCCAGAATACGGTTCCAAAATTCGACCCTCGTTCATTATGTTTTGGGCTCTTATCGGGATATATTTGTTTTTACAACTTTTAATTCCGTCAAATATCTCACCATATCGGCTATTTTTATCTGATTACAGAAACCTGCCACTTCAGGACAAGTGGAGCTTTTCCGCCCGTTGCCACTGCTCCGACGGCAACCACTTGTCCATAGCGGTATTGACGCTGCCGTAGATGGCATGGATGTCTTCATCCATACCATCTACGGCAGCCGAGTACCTCATGAGGTATCGCAGTCTTTTCAAGTCCATACTGTCATTGTCCATGTTGGTGCAGTCATTACTGAATGAAGTCCTTCTATAGCTTCTGCTGCTTCGGTGACAGGGCAATCCGCTTGGTGGAGTCGTTCTGCGCCACGTCGGACATCTTACAGTTGAAGGTGCTCCTGATCAGGATATCCTCCTCGTAGGACATCTGAAAAGCGGGTTTCACAATGCCGCGAACGCTCGTGATGTGCTGTACCCCTTGCCGTCGTTCTGAAATTTCATATTTCTTACGCAACTTACCCAAAGTCTTTGCGTAAACAGTCTGGCGCTTGCCGGTTCCTCCGCTGTTTAATATGTTATCAATAGTCATAAAACACCCGCATATATCTCTTCATAGACATTGAACCCCTTCAAATTAGGCCAATGAATGAGGATATCAGCGCCAAGCTGGCTTCGGGTATCAGTAGGTAATCTGGTACAATCAGCTCTGCCTGCACGCGTCCTGCAAATCAGAGACCAGCACCTTTTTCAGCCGTGCATAGCGGGGGAGGGAGTGTTCCTGCGGGGCCCGAGGGACGCCCTGAATCAGGGGGAGCACGTAGTCGATGAAGGGCTGCTCCAGGCCGTTCCCATCGGCGTTGATCCAGGCGCGGGGAACCGTCTTTTCCGCGTTGGCCACAATATCCAGGGGTTCCAGCACAGTCTCGCAGCGGTAGCCTCCCTCCCGGGT
>NZ_CAXSQB010000108.1:0-1415 GCF_964239415.1 Clostridium sp. ATCC BAA-442
GGCCCGGGAGATGGAGGAGCAGATCGCGGACATCGCCGCCCGGGGAGGTGCTGAGGAATGATCAAGGAATACCGTACCATACAGGAGGTCAACGGCCCCCTGATGGTGGTGCGCCGGGTGTCCGGCGTCACCTACGACGAGCTGGGGGAGATTGAGCTGCCCGACGGCACCGTGCGCCGCTGCCAGGTGCTGGAGGTCAACGGCGACAACGCCGTGGTTCAGCTCTTTGAGTCCTCCGCGGGCATCAACCTGGCCGAGTCCAAGGTGCGCTTCCTGGGCCACCCCCTCCAGCTGGGCGTGTCCGGCGACATGCTGGGCCGGGTGTTCAACGGCATGGGCAAGCCCATCGACGGCGGCCCGGAGATTCTGGCCGAGGAGTACCGGGACATCAACGGCCTGCCCATGAACCCCGCCGCCCGGGACTACCCCAACGAGTTCATCCAGACGGGCATCTCCACCATCGACGGCCTGAATACCCTGGTGCGCGGCCAGAAGCTGCCCATCTTCTCCGGCTCCGGCCTGCCCCACGCGGCCCTGGCCGCCCAGATCGCCCGGCAGGCCCGTGTGCTGGGGGACGACGCGGGCAACTTCGCCGTGGTCTTTGCCGCCATCGGCATCACCTTCGAGGAGTCCGACTTCTTCGTACAGGAGTTCCGCCGCACCGGCGCCATCGACCGGACGGTGCTCTTCACAAACCTGGCCAACGACCCGGCGGTGGAGCGCATCGCCACCCCCCGCATGGCCCTCACCGCCGCCGAGTACCTGGCCTTCGAGAAGGGCATGCACGTGCTGGTCATCATGACCGACATCACCAACTACGCCGAGGCCCTGCGCGAGGTGTCCGCCGCCAAGAAGGAGGTGCCCGGACGCCGGGGCTACCCCGGCTACCTCTACACCAATCTGGCCACCCTCTATGAGCGGGCGGGGCGGCAGCTGGGCAAGAGCGGCTCCATCACCCTCATCCCCATCCTCACCATGCCCGAGGACGACAAGACCCACCCCATCCCCGATCTGACCGGCTATATCACCGAGGGACAGATCATCCTCTCCCGGGAGCTCTACCGCAAGGGCATCATCCCGCCGGTGGACGTGCTGCCCTCCCTGTCCCGCCTGAAGGACAAGGGCGTGGGCCCCGGCAAGACGCGGGAGGATCACGCGGGAACCATGAACCAGCTCTTTGCCGCCTATTCCACCGGCAAGGAGAACAAGGAGCTCATGAGCATCCTGGGCGAGGCCGCCCTGTCCCCCACCGACCTCCAGTACGCCAAGTTCGCCGACGAGTTCGAAAAGCGCTACGTGGCCCAGGGCAGCGACGAGAACCGCTCCATCGAGGAGACTCTGGATCTGGGCTGGGAGCTGCTGAGCATCCTGCCCAAGGCGGAGCTCAAGCGCATCAAGCCGGAGTTCATTGAGAA
>NZ_CAXSQB010000109.1:0-1311 GCF_964239415.1 Clostridium sp. ATCC BAA-442
GCCGCCCGGCCGGGGCGGCGGCCCTGGAGCCGGCGGAGGCGCGGGAGGCCCACCTCCGCGCCTGGCGGGTGCCCATCCTGGGCCGCATCCACCGGGGGAAGCTCCTGCTGGACGTGCGCACCCTCCTGCCCGGCGACGAGGCGGAGATCGCCGCCGCCCTGGCGGCGTGGAGGGAGGGAACGGCATGATCTTCTGCACCGCGGGCCATGTGGACCACGGCAAGACCGCCCTGGTGCGGGCCCTCACCGGGGTGGACACCGACCGGCTGGCCGAGGAGCGCCGCCGGGGCCTCACCATCGAGCTGGGGTTCGCCCCCCTGGAGCTGCCGGGAGTGGGGCGGGTCTCCCTGGTGGACGTGCCCGGCCACGCCCAGTTCATCCCCACCATGCTCTCCGGCTGCGGCGGGCTGGACGGCGCGCTCTTTACCGTGGCCGCCGACGAGGGCCCTATGCCCCAGACGGCGGAGCACCTGGACATTCTCTCCCTGCTGGGCCTGGAGCGGGGGGTGGTCGCCCTCACCCGGGCGGATCTGGCCTCCCCCGCCGCCCGGGCGGAGGCGGAGGCGCGCACCCGCGCCCTGACGGCGGGCACCTTCCTGGAGGGAGCCCCCCGGATCTTCGTCTCCGCCGTCACCGGCGAGGGGCTGGAGGCACTGCGGGCCGCCCTGGCGGCCATGGCCCGGCAGGCGCCGCCCCCGCCGGAGGGGAGCCCCCGGCTCCACGTGGACCGGGTCTTCTCCGTGGACGGCAGCGGCACGGTGGTCACCGGCACCCTCACCGGCGGCCCCCTCCGGCGGGGGGACAGGGTGCAGCTCTACCCGGGAGAGCAGACCGCCCGGGTGCGGGGCCTCCAGTGCCACGGCGTCCCGGCGGAGGCGCTGCCCGCCGGGGTGCGGGCGGCGGTGAACCTGGCGGGGGTGCGCCTGCGGGACGTGGGCCGGGGGGACACCCTGGCCGCTCCCGGCGCCCTCACCCTCACCGACCGGGCCGACGTATCCCTGCGGGTGCTCCCCGACGCCCCCTTCCCCGTGCGCACCGGAAGTCAGCTCCACTTCCACCACGGCGCCCGCGCCCTGGTGTGCCGCTGCATCCTCCTGGGGCGGGACGTGCTCCGCCCCGGCGAGGCGGGGTGGGCCCAGCTCCGCTTCGCCCAGCCCGTCGCCGCCGCCCCCGGCGACCGGTTTGTGGCGCGCTTCTTCTCCCCCCTGGCCACGGTGGGAGGCGGCTCACTGGTGGATCTGGCGCCGCCCCGCAAGGGCCGCATGGCCCCGGAGCGGCTGGCCCGGCTGGCCGCCCTGGCGGAGGGGCGGCC
>NZ_CAXSQB010000110.1:0-1302 GCF_964239415.1 Clostridium sp. ATCC BAA-442
TACATCAGGTTCTTCTCGGTCTCAGGGTCAAAGAGGTGGATGAGGTCGGGGCGGAAGGCAAAGTTGATCTCGGTGCCGTAGGGGATGCCGGCCCGGTGCTCGGCGGGCAGGTCGGTGGTGGGGATGCGCAGCACCACGTCGCGGCCCACGGCGTTGACGTGCAGGTACACCTCGCTGCCCATCATCTCGGACACGTCCACCTTGCTGGACACGGTATCGGTGCCAGGGGCGGCGGCAAAGGCGATGTGCTCGGGACGGATGCCCACAGTCACCTTGCGCTCGCCCACGCCCTTCCCGACCAGCAGCTCCTGGGCCTTGCCGCCCAGCACCACGGTGGCCTCGCCCACCTTGAGCTGGTACTTGCCGTCCTTCTTCTCCAGCTCACCGTCGAAGAAGTTCATCTGGGGGGAGCCGATGAAGCCGGCCACGAACAGGTTGGCGGGCTGGTCGAACACCTCCTGGGGGGTGCCGATCTGCTGGATGAAGCCGTCCTTCATGATGACGATGCGGTCGCCCAGGGTCATGGCCTCGGTCTGGTCGTGGGTGACGTAGATGAAGGTGGTGTTGATGCGCTGGCGCAGCTTGATGATCTCCGCGCGCATCTGGTTGCGCAGCTTGGCGTCCAGGTTGGACAGCGGCTCGTCCATCAGGAACACCTGGGGATCACGGACGATGGCGCGGCCGATGGCCACGCGCTGGCGCTGGCCGCCGGACAGCGCCTTGGGCTTGCGGTCCAGGTACTGGGTGATGTCCAGAATCTCGGCCGCCTCCCGCACCTTCTTGTCGATCTCCTCCTTGGGTACCTTGCGCAGCTTCAGGGCGAAGGCCATGTTCTCATATACGGTCATGTGGGGGTACAGGGCGTAGCTCTGGAAGACCATGGCGATGTCCCGATCCTTCGGCTCCACATCGTTCATCCGCTTGCCGCCGATGACCAGATCGCCCTCGGAGATATCCTCCAGGCCGGCGATCATCCGCAGCGTGGTGGACTTGCCGCAGCCGGAGGGGCCGACCAGGACGATGAACTCCTTGTCCGCAATCTCCAGGTTGAAGTCGTGAACCGCGGTCACCTTGTTGTCATAGATCTTCTTCACATTCTTCAGGGATACAGTTGCCATGTTCAGGGCCGTAAGGGCAATGCCTCCGCAAATACCCTCTTGCCCGCAGAGAGCGTCACTCTGCGGACGTTACGGCAGGTCTCCACACTGCCGCACCGCCGGCCCGGCGGGCGTTCCTCCTTTTTGACCGCTCCTCCGCCCTATGAAAATGGAGTAGGGTCGGAAGGCTTGAATTTTGGGGCGC
>NZ_CAXSQB010000111.1:0-955 GCF_964239415.1 Clostridium sp. ATCC BAA-442
GGACAGGTCATAAAAACCGCCTCCTCAATTCTTCACCGCCACAACGCGGATGACGGGGGGATCGTCGTTGCCGTAGGGGGCGAAGCCGGTCTGTTCCCTGGCGTACTCGATGCGGAAGCCGGCCTGCCGGAGGGCCTCGGTCAGCTCGTCCAGCACAAGAAAACGGCGGTAGTGGTTGTCGTAGAAAAAGGCGTTGCGCTCCAGCGCCTCCCCCTTGCCGTAGAGCGGGTCATGGACGCTGCGCACCTCGATGAAGAACTTTCCGCCCGGCTTGAGGGCCCGGGCCATGCTCCCCAGGAGCATCCGCTCCTGCTTCTGGTTGATGGCGTGGATGGTAAAGCGGCTGTAGGCGTAGTCATAGCTCTCCGGCTGGTGGAGGGTGTGGCTGACGAAGTCGCCGCATACGAACCGGGCGTGTGGGACCGGCTGCTGCCGGAGCATGCCGATGGCCGCCTCAGAGAGGTCCATCGCCACCACGTCCAGCCCCAGAGAGGCAAAGTAGAGGGCGTCCCGCCCGTTGCCGCACCCCAGCTCCGCCAGCGTCCGCCCCGGCTCCACCAGGGTGGACACATACCGGGCGAAGGGGGAGGGGCTGGTGGGGCAGAGCTTGTTTTGATAATACAGGTTCCAGTAATCGGTATTGTCGATGGGGTGCTCCACGATGTTCGGGTAGAGCGCCCCCTCGATCTCCTCTACCAGCTCCAGCGGAGTGCGCTCCCCGTCGTTCTGGAGCACAAGGTCGGGGCTTTGGGGCTCGTCAAAGGGCAGATCCACCCCCACCACATTGCGCCCCCCGGTATAGAGGCCCTTCTGGTTGCGCTGGATGAGGGTCTCTTTTTTGACCCGGATATAGATTTCCTTGTAATTTGGAATATGCTCCCGGTTCCAGCGGCGCACAGTGTCAAACATGGCGATGGAGCAGCACACCACGTCGATACCCTGGTCGGAGAGCAGC
>NZ_CAXSQB010000112.1:0-773 GCF_964239415.1 Clostridium sp. ATCC BAA-442
TGTCGGTGTTGAAATACTCCTCCAGGTTCTTTTTGCCGCAGGCGGACAGGGTGAGCATCATGGACAGGGCCAGGCAGGCGGCCATGGCAAGGGACAGAATGCGTTTTTTCATTTGGTTTTCTCCTCTCAGTCGGATGATATGGCAATGCAGATCTCCTGCACAGTGCCCGAAGGCAGGCATCCAAAGGCGGACGCCGCGGCGGGGCCGCGTATTTTGGGGGAGTTGAACCGGGTAAGACGCGGCGGAGGGGGATCCGGGAACAGAACGGCATACAAGGAAATAATTCTACTGACAGTATAGCACAGCATGGGTATATATTCAACACCTTGTAGATAAAAATAAAACCAAATGTTTTTTGCCATTCGATAAAATAGGGTAGCAGGCTAAGGGCGGAGGTTGGATGGATGAAAGACCTAGGGGAGCGGATCAAGGAATATCGGACCTCAATGAAGATGACCCAGGCCGATTTTGCCTGCCGTCTGGGGGTGACCGGAGCCTCTGTGTCGGCCTACGAGAACGGGACGCGGCTGCCCTCCTATGATATTCTGATTCGGATTGCGAATATTCTTGGAGTGAGTACCGATTCGCTGCTGGGGCGGCGGGGGATGGGCAGCGTTACCCTCGATGTAAGCAGGCTGACCCAGGAGCAGAGAGGTATCCTTCAGAGAACAGCAGACCTGTTTGCCGATTACAACCGTCTGTCGGGCGGCGGCGTATCCGGGGAAAAAGAGGAGCAAAAGGGGGGCTGACAGTTGTCAGCTCCCCGTTTTGG
>NZ_CAXSQB010000113.1:0-721 GCF_964239415.1 Clostridium sp. ATCC BAA-442
TCCATCACCCAGGAGACCCCAATCTACATTGAGGGAGCAGGGATAGCTCAGCTCCAATGGGGCGGCCTGGAGATTGCAGAGGGGTGCAGGGATGGGTATCTGTACTGCAAGCACATCAAGCCGTTTTCTATGGATCTGTACGGACAATACTGGACGGCCTGGGATGGGCCGCCGGAAAGGGGAAAAAATAATGAAAATCCCAGCGGAATTTGAGGACATTTTCCGGGGTGTAGAGTTGACGGAGAGAGAGGCCCTGTTCCTGAGCTGGATAACCAGCTGGGACGATTATACAATCCAGAACATGAGGACCGTGTTGGAGAAAGTTCGGAGCACCCTCTCCACGCTCCAGGCCGAAAACGAGAAGCTGCGGGCCGCACTACGGAGGGAGCAGGATGGCTAAAACACCGGATTGTTGCATTGAAGCAAATGAGCAACGCCCATGTGCTATTTGTGGAAAAATGACGAAATATGTTGAATATTGCGTAGAAAGTCCCCTGTGTAGTAATGAATGTATAAAGACGTTCTATGACAAACTTTACAAGAAGGAGCACGAATGAAGGAGTACATCGAGAGGGTAACTGCGCTGAACGCGCTGATAAGGGCATTGGGGTATTGCCAGTGTGCCAATGATGTGATAACTCGTATCCCCGCCGCCGACGTTGCGGAGGTGAGGCACGGGAGATGGGACGCGTCTGACAGATATAAGTTTTTAGACGGAAGC
>NZ_CAXSQB010000114.1:0-671 GCF_964239415.1 Clostridium sp. ATCC BAA-442
GCCGGGGGGGGCGGCCCGTGGGGCCGCCCGCTTTTTTTGCCTTTCGTGCAATCATTTCCCCCTCCGCCCTGCTTTTCTGATAGAAGGGAGTGAACGGAATGCCCACGCTGAACGGCGTCCCCCTCTCCTGCGAGGAGATTCTGGACCGCTACGGCCCGCTGGTGTACCGCATGGCTGTCCAGGGCACCGGCAGCCCCACGGATGGGGAGGACGTGGCCCAGGAGGTCTTTGTCAGCCTCATCCAGTCCGACCCCGCCTTTGCCGACGAGCTCCACCTGCGGGCCTGGCTGGTGCGGGCCACCGCCAACCGCTGCAAAAACTGGGGCGCGTCCGCCTGGCGGCGGCACACCGTCCCCTTGGAGCCGGGCTGGGACGCCGCCGCCCCGCCGCCGGAGGGCAGCGGGGTGCTGGAGGCGGTGGCTGCCCTGCCCCCCAAATACCGCTGGCCGGTGTACCTCCACTACATCGAGGGGTACACCGCCGAGGAGATCGGACTGCTGCTCCGCTGTCCCCGGAACACGGTGCTCTCCCGGCTGAGCCGGGCCAGGAAAAAGCTGCGGGACGCGCTGAAGGAGGAATGGACATGAGCAAGGTCAACGACTACCGCGGGGCCATGGACGCCCAGCGCCCCTCCCCCGGCTGGCGCGCCCGCACCCTGGCCGCCTCCATGG
>NZ_CAXSQB010000115.1:0-659 GCF_964239415.1 Clostridium sp. ATCC BAA-442
GTACGGTATTCCTTGATCATTCCTCAGCACCTCCCCGGGCGGCGATGTCCGCGATCTGCTCCTCCATCTCCCGGGCCATATCGGCGTAGACGGCGGCGTACCGGTCGTCCGGCACGCTCTTGGCCCGGCCCATCTGCTCCCGGAAGGGGATGGCAAACAGCTCGGCGGTGGCGGCGCCCTTCTCAATGGCGGCGCGGCACAGCTTGTCGTAGTCCAGAATCATCTGGATCATCTTGTCCTGGCGCTCGTAGCTGGAGTACCAGTCCACCTCCATAAAGCCGTTCTGCTGGAGGAAATCCTCCCGCAGCATCTTGGCGGTCTCCAGGGTGAGCTGGTCGGCGGCGGACAGGGAGTCCTTGCCCACCAGCTGCACAATCTCGTTGAGGCTGGCCTCCTCCTGGAGGATGGACATGGCCTTGTCGCGGTTGACCATGAACTGGGGCCCCAGGTGCTCGTCATACCAGGGCTTGAGGGAGTCCAGGTACAGGGAGTAGGAGTTGAGCCAGTTGATGGCCGGGAAGTGGCGCTTGTAGGCCAGGGAGGCGTCCAGGGCCCAGAACACCTTGACGATGCGCATGGTGGCCTGGCTGACCGGCTCGGACAGGTCGCCGCCGGGGGGCGACACCGCACCCACCGCGGTCAGGGAGCCCCGGCGGTGC
>NZ_CAXSQB010000116.1:0-655 GCF_964239415.1 Clostridium sp. ATCC BAA-442
TGGGCGCGGAGCTGCCCGACAGCACGGACATCTTCATCCCCGGGGAGACGGTAGCGGATCCGCCCTGTCTGCCCCAGGACTGGGACAGCCTGTACGCCGCTACCCTGGCGTCCATCCGCAACCCCATCGGCATGCCCCCGCTGAAGGAGCTGGCCGGGCCGGGCAAGTCGGTGGTCATCGTCATTCCGGACATCGTCAAGGGGGGCAACCAGCCTACCAGCCACCGGAAGGTGGCCATCCGTGCCTGCCTGGACGAGCTGTACGCCGCCGGGGTGGAGCAGAAGGACGTGCTGCTGCTGTTCTCCAACGGCCTGCACCCCCGGGCCACCGTGGCCGAGATGCAGACCATCCTGGGCCCCGAGCTGTTCGGCGAGTTCTACCCCACCGGCCAGATCACCAGCCACGACAGCGAGGACTACGACCACCTGGTGGACCTGGGCTACACCGCCCAGGGGGACCACGTGATCATGAACAAGTACGTCTATGACGCGGACGTGGCGGTGCTCATCGGCCACACCCAGGGCAACCCCTATGGCGGCTACTCCGGCGGCTACAAGCACTGCGCCACCGGCATCTCCCACTGGCGGAGCATCTCTGCCCACCACGTGCCCCAGGTGATGCACCGGCAGGACTTCGTGCCCGTGTCCACGAACAG
>NZ_CAXSQB010000117.1:0-632 GCF_964239415.1 Clostridium sp. ATCC BAA-442
TCTGTAGGTTGGATTTTGTGGGGTGAATGGATGACGGATATTGGGCCCAGTGCGGGTAAAATCACCCACTGGATGCCACTCCCAGACCCGCCGAAGGAGGGATAGCCCGTGAACGAGTTCCCGGAGAGGCTGAGAAGGTTAAGAGAAGAGAAAAGACCAGTCAAAAGCATGGTGACGGTTTCGGAGCTATGCGGACTACCGAGTGGTGCGGTAAGAAAGTATGAGCGTGGGGAGGCGCGTCCTAATATGGCGGCCTTGATTGCGTTGGCTGACTACTATGAGGTAAGTTTGGACTACTTAACCGGACGAACAAATTTTAGGTAAAATTTTTTAAATTGTCCTTTTTTGGACAGCAAAGAAAGAATCTTACTTTAGAATGGGAGTGTGGGAGCGTATGCCCCTGCGCTCCCATTCCCCTTCCTCCTTCACACGGATGGGGTGGCGTCGGTGCATCTGCCGCCACCCCCTCTGTGTGCAATATGCCGCCGGTCGAACACCACCCCACTATTCGGGGCATGAGGGGTCGCGCCCCTCTGGCGGCGAATGGCTGTGGAGAGACACTATACCGGGTAGCCTAGAGCGTCTGACGGCCCCGGAGAAGGGACATGACGCCCGCCTGTCATGGAGGCGGA
>NZ_CAXSQB010000118.1:0-631 GCF_964239415.1 Clostridium sp. ATCC BAA-442
CCCGCCGAAGCCCAGCGAAGCGGGTTCGGTGGGGAGAGGAGGCGCGACGGAGAGAGCAAGCTTTGCCGCCTGCGGCGAAGCGAGGGATTCGAAGTCCGCGCCGACGAAGGGCGTGCTGCAGTTGCTGCAGTATTCCGGAGCAGTTGTTCTTTCACAGCAACCACAAGGGGGGCGGGCACTGCCCCCGCCCCCCGTTTTTCTATGCTGAGACAGGGAGGAACTATGACAAAGGAACAAACCGCCTTGGACATCGCCCGCCGGATGGCGGAGCTGGGAGAGCGGAGCCACGCTGTGACGGCCTATACCCTGGCTATGGCGGACGCCCGGGACCGCCAGCCGGAGACAGAGCTGGAGGCCGCCCTTTACCTGTTTGAAAACGGCGGGAACTACAAGGTGGCCTATGACGCCTTCCGCTCCCTCTACCGCCGGGGCTTCCAGCGGGAAACTCTGCTGGAGCTGATGACCCAGGCTTTTTACCAGCCCAACATCAAACTCCTGAAGAGCCGATACGAGAAGAACTGCCGCCTGCTGCGCAAATATCCCTACTGCTTCCAGCAGGACTTTCCCGCCTTTGAGGAGCTGCCCCTCCGCTTTTACCCCTACGACGACCAGCGCTACATCCCCTTTACCG
>NZ_CAXSQB010000119.1:0-615 GCF_964239415.1 Clostridium sp. ATCC BAA-442
CCTGGCTGACCGGCTCGGACAGGTCGCCGCCGGGGGGCGACACCGCACCCACCGCGGTCAGGGAGCCCCGGCGGTGCCCGTCGGAGCCGATGCACTCCACCATGCCCGCCCGCTCATAGAACTGGGCCAGGCGGGAGGACAGGTAGGCCGGATAGCCCTCCTCGCCGGGCATCTCCTCCAGGCGGCCGGACATCTCGCGCAGGGCCTCGGCCCAGCGGGAGGTGGAGTCGGCGATGACCGCCACGTCGTACCCCATGTCACGGAAGTACTCGGCGATGGTGATGCCGGTATAGATGGAGGCCTCACGGGCGGCCACCGGCATGTCGGAGGTGTTGGCGATCAGAACCGTCCGCTTCATCAGGGACTCGCCGGTGCGGGGGTCCACCAGCTCGGGGAACTCCCGCAGCACGTCGGTCATCTCGTTGCCCCGTTCGCCGCAGCCGATGTAGACCACGATGTCCACGTCCGACCACTTGGCCAGCTGGTGCTGCATCACCGTCTTGCCCGAGCCGAAGGGCCCGGGGATGGCGGCGGTGCTGCCCTTGGCCACGGGGAACATGGCGTCCACGATGCGCTGGCCGGAGAGCAGCGGGGTTCTGGGGGGATACTTGTGCT
>NZ_CAXSQB010000120.1:0-604 GCF_964239415.1 Clostridium sp. ATCC BAA-442
AGGTGAGCCCCACCCGCGCCTCCAAGGGGAGCACGGTGACTGTCACCGTGAAGCCCGACGAGGGGTATGAGCTGGACGAGCTGACCGTCACCGACAAGAACGGCGATTCCGTCAAGCTCACCGACAAGGGCGACGGCAAGTACACCTTCCAGATGCCCGCCTCCAAGGTCACGGTGGAGGCCGTGTTCACGGCGGTGGAGCCGGAGCCGGAGGGCCTGCCCTTCACCGATGTAACGAGCCGCGACTGGTTCTATGACGCCGTGGCGTATGTGTACGACAAGGGAATGATGGAGGGAACCACGGACACCACCTTCGCCCCCACCATGAACCTGACCCGGAGCATGATCGCCCAGGTGCTCTACAACCTGGAGGAGCGGCCGGAGGCGCCCGGCGCGGCGGGCTTCCCCGACGTGGCGGCGGGCGCGTGGTACGCCGACGCGGTGAACTGGGCGGCGGCCCGCGGCATCGTGAAGGGGTACGACACCGGCGCGTTTGGGCCGGAGGACAGCGTGACCCGGGAGCAGCTTGCGGCGATTCTGTACCGCTACGCGCAGGCGAAGGGCTATGACACCACCCAGGGCGGGATGGCCGTGCGGGAGTTCAG
>NZ_CAXSQB010000121.1:0-563 GCF_964239415.1 Clostridium sp. ATCC BAA-442
CGCTTCTATCAATCAGCCTCATGCTCGTCCTCCTCGTCCATGCGGGCAATAGTATAGCCTTTACACTTAGTTCCTCTTCGGTAGCAAGAGGCCACAGAACACTGTCGAACACCCATTGCTTCGCAAGCTTCTTTTTCGGAGCCAAACACAATCTGCTCATTTCCTTTTGAGAATACATACTTAACTCTATTTGTTTTATGTAGTTTTCGGATATTCTCAATATTTCTTCTTCCTGCTTCGGAAATGTTTACAGCCATTGGAACAAAGCAACACGTTTTAGGACTATACTCCTTCCCGCCGCTTGAAAACAAATCCTTGTCAATCGACATTTTTCCGTTCTTCACCCATTCGGAATACCCCGGAAGCTTCTGAATGTCCTCGTAAAAATTAGACAGGTAAAACCATCTTTCGCAAACGGAGCAATCATTATAAGTCCGTCCTCTTACCCGTTGTAATTGCTCCTCATCATAGCAACGACGCAGCATATCAAACCAAAGAGCGTATACTCGCTTATTCTCTTTGGATGTCGTCCAGCCAGTTGGCATATCATTTATTCCGCCGTA